>CALGGQ010000214.1 GCA_937915775.1 uncultured Clostridia bacterium
GCTCTTCCGATCTCATCCCAATGGCGGGCGTCTGCAGTTGTGCTGCCGAAAACGTAGTCCTCCTGTCCGTAGTCAATAACGTCAAAGCCCGGAACCGCCTTGCTTGCGCCTGCTGTTCTGTAGGACACGGCATCTGCAAGCGAGAAGGAAACCTCGCCGTTCTTGTAATCAACCCAAGAGGTGATGTCTGTTCCGCTCGCTTCGGTTGAATCGCCGTTAGTTGTCTGCTTTGTGGCTTCTGCCTTTGTAATCTGAACTGCTCCGTCAACATACTTGCCGTACATCTCGTCTACGTAGAGCGCAAGGCTGTCGCCGAGAATTTCACTCGGAACATGACCGCCGTCCCACTGCCACTCAATCACGCTGTCAACGCCTGCATTCAACCAAGCAATCTGGAGATTGAGTGAGGAGAACATACTCATATCGCCTTCACTTGCACCCATCAGGATACGCGTCCAGGTCGGGCTGTCGGTATCTTCGTCGCCGATATAATTCAGCGGATTGTAAAGGTCAACGATGTTGTTGCCGTATTCGTCGCCCTCCTTGATTTCGGCGATATCGTTCTGATACGCTTCAAGCATTTCGTCAAAGCTGCTGTAATTGGCACTGTCCGTACTGCCGCTTGAGGACTGCGTAGAGCCTGCGTCAGGCGTACCAACGTCCATTGTATCTCCGCTGCTGTTTTCTGCAACATCGGAATTATCAAAACTCCTGTCACTATCTGATGAGCCGCTCATATCGGGAGGCGTACCGCCCATATCACTCGGCGGGTTTCCGCTTGGAGCCTCACCGCTCGGAGGTCCGCCGTTATCGAAATCAGCCTTTCCGCCCATTCCGCTCGGACCGCCCTGCATATCGCTGTTACCTGACGAACCTTTTGTGTATCTGCCTTCAAGGAACGCCTGCGCCTTATCGGCGGTCGTCATTACAGCGACCTCGCTGTCGGAAAGCGCGTTGCCATCTGCGTCAAACCAAGTCCAGCCGTCGGCATAATCAAGAGAGTCAATATAACACTGAAGATTGGAAATAAACTCTGCCAGATAGAAATCAAGATACGTTCCGCCGTAGCCGTTCGTTTCGGGATACTTTTCCTCGTCGTACTCTATCTTAAGCTCAATCGTATCCTCGGTGTCGCCGTCGGAATTAATATCAAGATTTACCTTGCTTTCTTCGACGGTAAGATTTTGGTCGTTGATATAGTTTTTGTATTCCTCTGCCAGAAGCTCGGCGAGCTTTGCCTTGAAATCAGAGCCGAAATCATAATCCGCGTCAAGGAAGTATTCAAAAGCCATTGCCATATCCGCTTCATAGAGTGAGGTAATGGCGCTGTACGCCACGCAGCCCCACGCGCCGTCGGAAATTTC
This sequence comes from uncultured Clostridia bacterium, assembly GCA_937915775.1. Lineage (GTDB taxonomy): Bacteria > Bacillota > Clostridia > Oscillospirales > Acutalibacteraceae > Eubacterium_R. The sequence goes on from CALGGQ010000214.1 coordinate 1,365, forward strand.
TACGCTTTCGCCGTTGATTGTGACAGCCGTTGTATATGTGCCGTCATCATTTTTATATACGCCGACTGCGCCGGCTTCAATTTCATAATCGTAGAAATCGGAATTGTTTGAGGTTGCGGCAAACATTGCTGCATGAGCGCCGCCGCCCGAGCCGCCCGTAGATACGAAGTAATCCACGTTACCGGGCAGGTTTCCGAGCAGGATATTATATTTTACAAAGCGCGTTGCGTTCTTCTGGTCAACAAGGCATGAGGGTGCATCGCCCGTGTAGTATTCGTTGCCGTCGCTATCGGTTGCAGTATCCTGCTTTCCTCTGTTACCGCAGGCAACGTTGATATAGCCTTCCTTTGCGTAGGTTGTTGCGGCGGGTGTGTTGGTTGATGAGCTGTAGCCCGCCGCGCCTGTGTTCAGAATAACGGGGCAGGTGGAAGCCGTATAGACCTGACCGTTAGTGCTTGTAATTTTTGCGTCGTAGTCAATAACAAGGGAGCCCTTAACCGCCTCGCTTGCGCTATCTGCGGTTATATCTTCCGTACCGTCGTCGTTGGTATCAATGCCCTTAACGTAAGCACCCGGCACGCAGACGGAAACGCCCTGTTGGTCCTCAATTTCTGGATTGGTAACTGCTGTTACAATACTAAGTACCCATGCATCGGCGTCACTGTTATACGTCCATTCTTGATTTTCATTGTTGGCAAGATTGAGCGCTTCTTCAATTTCCGCTGCGCTTGAATTCGTACCAGTCGAGCTGCCTGAACTCGTATTCTTTGAGCAGGCGCACAGCGAAATAACCAAAGCCGCTGTAATCAAAAGAGCAATTATCCTTTTTGTTCGTTTCATAATAACGTTCCTTTCAATTGTTGTTATCTTCATTCTATATGCTAAAGTTAAACGAAAATTAAAGGAGAGAAAAAACGCCTCTCCTTTTCAAATACCTATTCGTCCTACGCTATAAGTCGGTAATAATCGTTCACTTTCTGATAAATTCGTTTTCGCCTTCATTTGCAATTCCGGCGTATTGTTCGACCTTCATGTGCAAATCGTATTTTTCACGCAGGGCGGCAATCTCCTTCATCATCGGGGAGGCATGGTGAATGTCAAGCGCCTCCTGATTTTCCCAGGAGTCAATCAGGAGTAGCGTTTCTTTATCGTTCATAGGGAAGAAATAGTCATAACGCAGATTGCCCTTTTCCGCTCTGATTCTGTCAGCAATACCGCTTTGTTCCATTTCTTCTGCAAACTTAATAGCATTGTCGTTTTCGCCCGTGTAATAAATGTTAATTGTAATGCTCATTTTTTACCTCTTTTTTTCTATAATTTCATAGCTGAGATGAATAAGGTCTTTCAGTTTGTTTTCGTCTGCACTGCCGTCAAGCAAAGCGGTTATCCAGTTCTTTTTGCTCATATGATAAGCTGGCAGATAACCCTTGTTATGAAGGAGCGAGCCGATAAGAATATTATCACATCTCAGGTCAATAATGTCAATCTTTCCTTCTCCCTCTAAACCGAGCTTGCTCTTTTCAATATCCATTATTATGGCAAACCATTTTTTATTCTTCTGATTGCGAAAAACGATATATTCGGGAAAGGTCAGCCATAGCCTTTCCTCTTCAACACCGAATTCATTTTGTATATAATCAATGATTTCTTCTCTATCCATTGAGCCCTCCGAAAAGCAGAAGTTGTCAGTTTACATCTAAAGAGAAAATACCGCCGGTGAAATAAATATCTTTACCGCTTTCATCTTGATAAAACGATACCTGTTCTTCGCCTGTTTTCCTGAATCCAAGAGCTGTTAAGAGTTTAACGGAAGGAATATTGTTCAGTGCAGTTCCGGCGGTAAATACCGTCTTGTGACCTTTTGAAAGCCACTCAATCAATGCTTCAAGGCTTTCTTTTGCGTAGCCATTGCCGTGATAATTGCGGTGAAAGCAATAGCCTAAATCATATCCGTCAGGAGTTTTATGAAAATCAACTATGCCTATCATTTTTGCTTCAAGGCATACGGCAAAAAACAGATGCTCACCATAGGGAGTTGCCTCTGAAAAGCGCTTAACCTTTTGCTGAACCTCTGCCTCGTCTTCAGTATGCGGTCCATCATACTTGGCATATTCGGATTGATTAAAATCCTGCCATATTTCCATAAGCCTTTTCCAGTCGCTTTCTTCAATATAGCGGATATTGAGCCTTTTTGTTTTCAGTTCCATAGTTAACCCTACAAATCAGAATTTGTCGAGTTCATTATACCACATATTTTATCAAAAGAAAAGCAAGGAATGATTTATCACTCCTTGCCGTTTTTCTATTTATTGAATACGCATTTATGTCCGTCGGTGCGGTAACACATATTGCAGGAAACACACTTTGCCGGTACGGTGTCGCCATTCTGCCAGCGGTTTGGCAGGTCAGGCTCACGGATAAGCGGACGGGAGAGCGAAAGGTATTTTATCTTGCCCTCGTTCAAAACGCTTTCCATATTCTTGGTGCTTCTGTGTCCGCCGACAAGGATAATCGGAATAGCGACCTCCTCGGCAAGTGCAAGCGCAAAATCTTTACAATAGGCTTCATTCACGCCTGCTTTTTAATACCGGGGAAGAAATTGCCCTGCACGCCACGAACGTCAACCGTTTTGAACTTACTAACTTTGTCTTTCCAGTTTTCAAACATTGTAACAACCTCCTTTTGTTTACACCATCATTATATTAGCCATCGCTAACTAATTCGGTGGTTATGACAACATTTACGAATACTTTTTCGGATTTCTCTTTGCTGCGCGATAGCAGTAATCCCTTACCCAACCGGTCCGAGGGCGGTTTAGTTTGGCTGCCTTTGCAGGTTTACCATATTGGCAAACACGCCGCCCTGGGCGTAAAGCTCTTTCGGGCTGCCTTGTTCTGCGGCTTTGCCGTCCTTGATAACCACAATTCTATCCGCGCCTGCAACCGTTCTCATTCTGTGTGCAATGATGAGGACGGTTTTGTTTTTGATTAGCCGTGACAGAGCGGTTTGAATTAAGGTTTCGTTTTCCGTATCAAGAGAAGCGGTTGCCTCGTCAAGCAGGATAATCGGCGCGTCCTTCAAAAAGGCTCTGGCAATGGATATTCTCTGGCGTTCGCCGCCCGAAAGCAGCGCGCCGTTTTCACCGATTTGGGTATGATAGCTGTCGGGAAGTCTGTCGGCAAATTCATCTACGTTTGCAAGCTTTGCCGCTGCCAGTACCTCCTCGTCGGTAGCGCCCTTTCTGCCGATTCTGATGTTTTCCATAATGCTGTTATCAAAGAGCGTAACGTCCTGAAAAACGATGGAATAAATACCAAGCAGCGTTTCGGGATCCACGGTTGAAACATCAATACCGCCGACGGTAATGGTTCCGCTGCTCGCATCCCAAAAGCGTGCCGCAAGGCGTGAAACAGTGGTTTTTCCGCCGCCGCTCGGGCCTACGAGCGCCGTGACCTCGCCTTGCTTTGCCGTGAAGGAAACGTCCTTTAAAACGCTTTCGCCGTCGTTGTATTCAAATGCAACATGCTGAAAAACAATGTCACCGTTTTCAATCGGAAAATCGGTTGTGCCCGTTTGCTTTTTGGCGTTGTTCATATCCTTTGTTCTGTCAATATTGACCTGAATTGCATTTTTGGCGCCGAGGTAAATCAGCGTAGCGCTCATCGGCTCATAGATTCTTGATACAACGAGCAGGAACATAAAGAAGGTTAAGAGCGTGAGACTGCCCTTTATCAAAAGCGCAGAGCCGACAAGTGCCGTGGTGGCAATCCCGAGCTTTAAAAGCATTTGCGCAGGCACAACGTATGCCGCAACGCCAAGCTCGGACACCATGGATTCCTTTTCATATTTGTCAGCTGTCTTAAAGAAGGAGGATATGTATCTGTCCTCGGCATGATTGCTCTTTAAATCCTTTGACGCTTCTATATATTCCTGAAGTTCGTCCTCAAGCGCAATTTTTGTTTTTGTTTTCTTTTCGTTCAGCCTCATCTGCGCTTTTTTAGAAAAGCCGACGATGGCAAGCGAAATCGGGAGCACCCAAACGCTGGCAAGCGCCATGCGCCAGTCAAAGAAAAACAGGGAAACGGCAACGATAACCGTTGAGAATATGGAGCCGTAAAACTGCGGAATCTCGTGAGAAAAGGCATGCTCAATCGCCGTGCAGTCGCCTAAAATGGTGTTTGTCAAATCGCTCAAATCCTTTTTGCCAAAAAAGGACAGCGGGAGCTTTCTTAATGACTCCGCAAGCGTGATACGCCTTGCCGTTGATTCCTTATAAGTCAAAAAGAAGGTGGCGTTGTAGCGCCAATACTGCGTCAGATAGATAACGGCAAACGAAACAAGAATGCCGACAACATAAAAGACAATTCGTCCCTTGTTGATACCGCCGCCGAGCAAATCTCCGACGATGTAATACAGCAGTCCTACCGGGAACATCAGCGCTATATCTGCTACCGTGCAGGCGGTAACGGACTGCATAAAATCCTTTGCGCCCTGCTCGGTCATCGCAAAGCTGTTCATGATTCTTTTAACCACGTTACGCACCTACCTTCCACGAAATTGCTTCGTTATAATTATCCCACATTTTTTTGTATAAGCTGTCGTTTTGAAGCAGCTCACCGTGTGTGCCCTGCTCGGCAATTCTGCCGCTGTCAAGCACGATAATGTTGTCGGCATCCTTTACCGTTGAAAGCCGGTGGGCTATCATCATTACCGTTTTATCCTTTGAAAGTTCAGCAAACGCCTTCTGTACAAGATATTCGTTTTCGGGGTCGGCAAAGGCGGTTGCCTCGTCAAGCACAAGGACGGGGGCGTTTTTCAATATCGCTCTGGCAATCGCAATTCGCTGCTGCTCACCGCCCGAAAGATAAACGCCCTTCGTGCCGATAACCGTGTCAATTCCGTTCGGCAGCTTTTCAATCATATCATCGCACTGCGCTTTATGAAGCGCATCTAACACTTCGTTATAATCTGCGTCCGGCTTGGCAAGGCGGACGTTTTCAAATACGGACATTTTCAGCAGCTTGCTGTCCTGAAATACGAAGGATACAGTGTTCATCAGATCCTCTGTTCTGATATCTTTAACATTGACACCGCCAATGGTGATACTGCCGCTGCTGACATCCCAAAAGCGTGAGAGCAGCCCTGCAGCCGTTGTCTTTCCGCCGCCAGACGGTCCGACAAGCGCCGTGGTTTTTCCGCTTTCTGCCGTAAAGGTTACATCCTCCAGCGCCTGCGTATCGCTGCCCTTATAGCGAAACGATACGTTATTAAAGCGAACCGTATATTCCTGCGGGAGCACAGTCTGCTTTGCTTCTTCGAGCGGCTGAATTTCAAGCACGCTGTCTATTCTCTGAAAGGCGTCTGTTACCGTCATACCGCCCTCGCTCATAAACAGCACTTTTGAAAGCGTTGTCGTGATAACGGGTGTAATGATAACGTAAAAAATGAAGTTAAGGATAATATCTGTTGCAATGTTCGCGCCGCCTTGTGAGAGAATGAGCGCAAGCGCAATCAAAAACGCGAACGCACTGTTGATAAACACCATAAAGAACAGCATCGGCTGGCGGCAGCGCTTGGTGTAGGCGATACAGAATTTGCCGTAGTTTTCGATAGACGCTTTGAAGCGCGAGAAGGTATGCACCGTGCCGTCCGGCAGCGCGCCGTAAAACCCGGGCACGACCGCATGCTCCAGCCCCGCAAGGCGCGCGCCGAGGGTCTGGAACGTGCGTGCTTCGTCGAGCGTGCCGTTTTCGTGGAAGAAGATCACCTCG
>CALGGQ010000215.1 GCA_937915775.1 uncultured Clostridia bacterium
AGTGAGGAGTTGCACCGCACAACTTCTCACTTTTATTAATAATTTATAGTGCATTGATTCTATAATTCAAATAATTTTTATTTGTGTTGAACACTAAATTGGACTATGATAGTTAATAAATCAATAAGCATTGACAATGAGTAGTCATATTTCTAACATTATAATTGATAGTTTCCTTTGATCATTGCCTTGCTCGACAAATTATGATATAATATCAAAAAAGCAGAGTGAGGAAGTTTGAATTGAAGTATAACTCACAAGAATACAGACAGTGGAAAAGTCGACAAAACAAGAAAAACTTAAAGCGGCGAACTAAACACAAACATGGCAAAAAGAAACATGAATCTTCAATTGTTGAATATAACCGTACAGTAAAGAAAAAATATAACTATGATAAACAAACACGAAGGTATATTTTTAGATGTCCTAAGATTTTCAGCTTTTTGAAGAATCCCGTTGAAACTACAGAATTTTTTAACAGTATTCTTAGATTTGTAATGGATTCTAAAAATGCAAAGAAAATTCTTTTTATGGATTTATCTGCAATTGCCGACTTGACAATTGATGCACTAATGTATTTACTTGCCATTGTTAATAATTTAAACAAAAAATTTAATAGCAATACAATGATTGCAGGCAATATTCCAAATAATCCAAATGTACAAAAACTATTTAATGAATCCGGTTTTGATAAATTTGTTAGATATAAAGGCGAACTGGAGGTTACAGCAAGTAATAATATCCAGATAGCTACAGGAACAAAGTGTAATAATGCACTAGTTAAAAGAATAGTTGATTTTGTTTGTGAAAAATCTTATACTGCCCCAAGAAATATATCGTTTTTGTACAATATGATTATGGAGTTAATGTCTAATACAAATAAGCACGCATATAATGATGAAAGACTGTTAGAACCTTGCTGGTATTTATTCGTTAATTATGATGAAAACAGCAATATAGTTTCGTTTTCATTTATGGACACGGGGGAAGGTATTCCATCTACTGTTAGAAAAACCTTTTTCGAAAAACTGGGCAAATCATTTCAATCGAAAAAATCTAAAATAGAGTATCGTTATGTTGTATCCGCATTAAACGGTGAAATGCGAACGGCTACAAACTTAAAATATAGAGGTAAAGGTTTGCCTAAAATTAGAGAGATATGTTCTAATAATCAAATACAGAATATGCGAATTATAACAAATAAAGCAGATGTGCTCGTTGAAACTAATGATTATAAGGCACATGATATGAGAGATGCATTAAAAGGAACGCTTTATTATTGGCAGATAGATATTGATGAACTGAAAGGAGTATGATTATGATAATAAAAATTTCCAAAGATTTTACTGATACACCAGGTGCAAGGTATAGAATTGAAAGTGATTTTTCTGGAGAAGAATTTAGAGAAGATATGCTAGAACCAAAATTCTTAGAATCAGCAAGAAATAATGAAAAATTAATAGTAGATTTAGACGGTGGATACGGCTACCCAACATCATTTCTCGAAGAAGCTTTTGGGGGACTAGCAAGAAAATATAGTTCGGAAAAAGTTTTAAGAACTTTAGAGTTTATTTCTAATGATGAGCCGTCGCTAATTGAAGAGATTAAAGGGTATATTACATCTGCAAAATAAGGAGATAGTTATGAAACTGAAAAGAATTGGATTTCTAATAGTCTCCTGTGTTCTAGGAGCTACTATAATAGGATTACTAGTCTATAACGCCGTTAATAATAAAGATTTTTGGGTGTTGTCTTTATCCCAAGGACTCACATTGTCAATTGCGATAATAATTGCATTTTATGCATCGCAATTTCGAAATGATGAACGAAAACTTAAAGAAATAACAGAGAAATTATTGTACAAACTACAAAAATATATTAATTCTGAGATTTTTGTTGATGTTGGAGAATTTGACAAAAGGGAAGTATTAACCAATAACAAGAAAATAAGTAATGTAATTGATAGTATATCAAAGTGTTCAAGTTCTTTTCATATAAAAGATGATTTAAATTACATAAAAGATGAATTCAAAGAGTATAAATCATTTGTTGGTGATCATATTGAAGATAAAGAGTATTTAAAAAAATCAAAAGCTGAATACCAAAAAATTGCTAGTAACATTGATAGTAAATGCGATTCAATAATAATCTCATTATATAAATAATTATTTCTTCAAAGCCTGTAAAGCAGGCTTTATATTTTAAAAATTTTTGTCAAGAGTTTTTTCAGAGGGCGTGAAATTGCCTTTAAATATTAAGAAAGTATGAATGAGAATCAATGCCAATGTTGCGTAGCACCATAATTTTATGACAAACACTTGAATTTGTAGCAAATGAGAAAGGCGTAGAACAAGCAATAATATCGGTAAAAATTGTAAAACGAGGAAAATTGTACAAGTTGCACAGGAAAATAGACCAAAATTATGCAAACTGACGAAATTATGAAACACCCTTGACAATGGCTCCTGCTGCGGCGAGGACGATAAACGACTTTCTGAATGATACCAAAACGGACGCAAGCGACTACGATTTGATATTGACAGGTGACTTGGGTTTTACGGGGACAGAGCTGCTGCACGAGCTGCTGGAAATTGAGTATCAGCGTGATATCCGCGCGGTGCATAACGACTGCGGACTGATGATTTTCGACCTCAAAACGCAGGACGTCAATTCCGGCGGTTCGGGCTGCGGCTGCAGCGCTTCCGTACTCTGCTCGCACGTTTTCAAACGGATGAAAAAGGGCGAGCTGCACCGCGTACTGTTCATCGCCACCGGCGCGCTGATGAGCCCGACCTCCACCAAACAGGGACAGCCGATACCCGGCATCGCCCACGCCGTTTTACTGGAAAAATAACAAAGATAACCGCAGGACGTTTTTCGTTCTGCGGTTTTTCATATCTCTATCGGAATGGCTATAGGTACAATGTCGGAGCGAGTGCCATCATTAACAGCGGTAAGGATAATAGGATTGCCTGATTGACCGTTTTGCTTTTTCGGGAGATGAGGAGAGAGGCGCCGGCTGCGGCGCACAGCGTCATTAATTGTTTTAGCAACTGCAGCAGCGCCCAACTTCCGCCGGAAATAGGCAGCGAATAGTCTGCGACATAGGCAAAGCTTTGCAACGGTGCTTTCAGCCATTCGGTGTTATTGGTGAAGTCACATATCAGATACATTTCTCTTGCCGATATAAGCAACCACACAAACACGGTGAAGATAACAGCCGTTCCAATTTTGACGGCAATCAATTTCCGTTTGCCCTTTGCTGTTGTGTTCAGTAACGGATTGGTTTTGCTTTGATTTTCAAAGGCGAACAAACCGGCGCACAAAAGAATAACGGAGAGCAGACTAACTATCATCAGTTTTGTTTGATAATGCGCTGCATTGTGATTATCCAGCATGGCAAACGGAATCGGATTCACCAGCCACAGTCCGCTTCCGAGTTTACTTTCTGCTTCCGCTTTGACCTCCTTCAGTGAAGCAAGTTGTTTTTCCTTAATGTCGGAGTTTTCCCAAGTGCTAATCTCTGCTATTTTATCATCAATCGCGTCTATCGTATGCTGCGTTACCTCCCCCTGAAATTCGGTTTGATAAGCGGATACGGAGGAATCATACATCTCGCTGTCGGCAGGCGGCACGCTCATCAACCCGAAACACCAGACAAGCAATGCGGCAACAACGATAATGCCCTTTTGATACCAAAGAACCTTTTTCAGTTCGACACCGAGTATGCCGAGCTTTGCACCTGCTTTTGAGAAGAACGGTAGGAGCTTTTCATACAGCCTTAATAAGAAATTTTGTTTTTGAATGGGCTTTGCTTTTTCACTATGCATCACAAGGAAAATCCCTGCGGCAGCCATCACTGCCGGCATTAACAGCAAGGAAAGCGCAGTGCCTCTTACGGCTTTGCCGAACAGGTTCACGTTTAAGTATTTCAGCAGAATTCTGTCCGTATCCACAAAAGCGAACACGTTGAGGAAGCGGAAAATCACGAGCGAGAAGCTATCTGGTATCAGCGCAAATAGTGAATATTCAAAAGCCAGGAAAGCACCGGCGCTGATGATAGCCGTTTGCAAATGTGAAATGGCCGATACCAGCTCCCACAGCAGCAGCGCTACTGCAAAGGCGCCGATTGCTTTGACCGCAAAGGACAGTAAAAGGTACTGTCCGACATTCATCAGGTAAGTAAACTCTTTAAATGTGGCGCTTGCTTGAACGGGTGCTGAAACATCCGGCAAGCCGTACAGATAGATATTGGCTATCAGGGAGGCGCTTTTAATGAATACTGTGCCAATAATGGCGCTCAAGAATAAAATCCCTAAACGCTTGACAGTCAGTATCTTTCTGCCGTTTGGCGCTGCGTAGACAAGCTCGGCGAGAGAGGTTTTTCGCTCGGCAATAAAGCTCATCAAAACGGCTATCAGCCATACAAGCACGCAAAGCGATGAGATTTCATCGGTGGAAAAGCCCTCGAGCGCCAGCGTATTCGTCAGGTGAAGCACAACGTCTTTACTTTCGGGAAAGTCAATATCCGTTCTCTCAATATTGCTTGCATTGAATTTGCTGTTTCCGCTTGTGCTGAAAATGGCAAGTCCTTTCATCTGCACCACATTTTGATGAACGCTGTCAAGATATTCTGGATACGCCTTGAGGTGTTCCAGTTGACGGCGGAGGGTTTCTCTTGCCTGCTGCGCCGCAAAAAATGCTTCGGTTGCCTCGACGTTTTCATAATCAATCGCCGCCTCAACGGCTTCTATCTCTGCCAAAGCGCTGTCAACGCTTATTCCTGCATAATGCGCCAGCTCCTTTTGATACTCCGCTTTAAAGGAGGAAACGTAGGGGAAGGAAAACAGTTGATATCCAAAGGCTACGGCAATCAGCAAAACGAACAGTAGCAGAAGCTTTGGCGAAAAGACTCTTTTAAGCTCTCTCATTTTCGTGTAACCTCTTGATATAGGCGGTTTCCAAACTGCTGCCGTTAGTGAATTCCTCCGCCGTCATATTGCAAAGAAGCTCGCCTTTACTCAGCAGTAAGATTCTGTCGGCAATGCTTTCTACGTCGCTTGTAATATGTGTGGTAATCAGCACGATTTTATCTTTACTAAGTTCCTGAATATGTTCACGGAGCCTGACGCGCTCCTCCGGGTCAAGCCCTGCTGTCGGCTCGTCAAGGAGCAGTACTTCGGGTGTGCCGAGCATTGCCTGCGCGAGCATCACCCGCTGCTTCATACCGCCGGAAAAGCCGCCGACCTTTTTGTGTGCGGCATTTTCAAGATTAACGGTTTTAAGGAGTGAAGTGATTTGCAGCTTTGCTTCCTTCTTTTTGATACCCTTCAGTTCTGCTATGTACATTAAGAATTCATAGGCAGTCATTTGGTCATACAGCAGATCGGAAGAGCGTCGTGTAGGGAAAG
>CALGGQ010000216.1 GCA_937915775.1 uncultured Clostridia bacterium
TCATCGGTTAACCTCTTTTGAACCACGCGACTATCGCGTGGTTTTCGTTATACAACAAAAAGGGACTGCCGGTGCAGTCCCCTTTTTCATTGAGAAAATACTATTTCTGAACGTCGTTGACGGAGATGCCGTAGAGATGCGGCGCAAAGGTATCCTTGCCGTTAAAGCGCTCCGCGCCGTCGTTCGTGAGTGTAATCGTGTTGATTCCCTCCTGCAGCTCAACGGTGCAGGTAGCGGTATTCTTCGTCTGCCACGAATAGGTATTGCGGCAATACACATTGCCGACCTTTTTTCCGTTGACGCTGACGGTGACGTAGCGTTCAATCAGATCGACGTTATAATCGTGCACGCCGCCCTCGTCATTATTGGCGTAGGTAATCGTTAGACGGTGCTTCCCTGCCTCACGGCTGCGCACAGTAAATGCGGCGCTGCCGGAAACCGAGGAAATCCCGTCGATGTAGGCTTCTCCGTCAAGCTCCGCGAGCACGGCACCGTCTGCCAACGCAGCATCCTCCGCGCCGAGATATGGCAAATCCTCTGTCGTTTTGGTGACAGTCAAGGAACAGGGCGGCGCTGCCTGCAGGTCGATATAATTCAGTCCTTTTTTGAGGAACACGTTATCAAATGCGGTAATATCCGCCCCGTCGATCACCGCTTTGGCGGCATCGGTATGCAGCGCATAATAACCGTCCTGCGGCGCTACCGCCAGGTAAGACTGCACGCTGTCCGTCGTTTTGTCCTCATCCGCGAGCACGGCGACGCTGACAGACGATACGTCATACGGCGACACGAGCAGACTATCCAGCACATAGGTGCCGTTTACGTGAGAAACAGCAACCGTATGCGTACCCTTGCTGAGATGGCGGAACACGGGATAGCAGGAGGTGTATTCGCTGCGAATCGTATTCGGCAGGAAAAGATGCACCGCTTCTTTCGATTCGCCGTCAATCATTAATTCCACTTCGGTATTGCTTCTGTCATCGGGATTCTGCCGTCCGTTTTCACCGAACGGACCGTCGTTGGAATTGCCGTAAATGAAATCAAGCCGGTATTCGCCGTCGGCAGGAATATCGATGCTGACCTCCACGCCGTCGCCCTCGTTTTCCATACCGCCGACCAGTTCGTGGTGCTCCTCCGTACCGCCGCTGGCAGGCGCATAGCTGTCATAGGTATATGCCTTGCCGAGCAGCGTGCCGTTTTCAAATTCATAGCGGTCGGGGCGGGCTTCCGTAGTTTCCTGCTCGCTGCCGTCCGCCGCCGTCACAACAATGTGATAGGCGTTCGCGCTGTCCACCCTGCCGATTTCCACCGTCAGCGATTTGCCCGCTTTGGTGACATAATCGCGGATCACAACGGGCTTATTGACGATGCCGTAGAGTCCTTTATAGACTGTTTCCTCCACGCGGACACGCACCTGCTTGCCATATAGGGCGGTCGCATCCAGGTTTTTCAACTGAATACGCGATTTCCGTTCCCCGCCGCCGCAGACAACGTCAATCTCGCTGCCGTCATCGGCAACGCTGGCAATGCCCATAAAGCCGTTGAAGCTCAGCGCGTCAAGATGATACTTAAAGTAATTTTTGAAATTGGAGGAAAGCACGTCCTTATTCGTTGCTTTGACGGTTTCGCCCTTCATCTCGGTATACCAGCGCATCAGCCACCACTCCGCGTTCGGACTGTTGTTATCCGCGCAGGTATCGTTCAGGTTATCAGCAAGGCGCCAGTAGGCATTATCGCCGTAGACCTTGTTCGTTTCAAACTGTGTGATAATCTGCGCCATAATGCCGGGGTAGCCGTTTTCGCTCATCATACCGTATTCGGTAATGATAATCGGCAGCTCGCTGATGCCGAGTTCCTGCTCCAGCGCACGATATTCGCGGATATGCTCGTCAAAAAAGTAAATCGTGCTCTCATCCAGCTCGTGATAAATCATCACGTCGGGAACGCAGTTGTTTTCTTTGCAAAAGGTCAGGAAAACCTCGAGCTTGGCGCGGTCATAGTTGAAGAAGCCGGGACCGCCGATGAGCGCGTCGGGGTTGATGGCTTTCACCAGCGTATAGGTCTGCAACCACGCCTGATTGAAATTGGCTTTACCGACGTCGTTATAATTGCACCAGACACCGTACGGATTGTCGGGATTAGTGTCCTGCTGCGTTTCGCCGAACCAGATGCCGTTGTCGCACTCGTTATACAGACAGTATACAATTTTCTCTGCATAGGGCTTTTGCATCAGTTCTTTGGTCATCAGTTCAACTTTCGGTAAATAGTCCTCGTTCAGTAACTGCTGCCAGTCGTATGTACCGTCACTGCGCTGCTGCAGTATCGCATCGTGCAGATAGTACCAGGTGTCATACATATCCTGCAAATAGACAACCTGATAGTCGGCATCCGTCAGCATCTTGGCGGCGTTATCCATATCGCCGATGGGATGCTGCAGGCCGCCCGGCACCTTCTGCGCTACGGTTTTGACATCAAGGCTCTCCACCATTTCCGCACTCGGCACGCCGTTTTCGGCAATGCCGTAAAGATAGCCGGAAGCGCCCTTCAGCACCGCGCCCGTTTTTTCGGACACATCAAAGCTGACCGTTGCCTGATAGGTGGCAAAAAACAGGGCAACCGCCGCGCCGAGCAGCACCACCAGACAGGCAAGTACGAGGAGCATTCGTTTTAACACTTTCATACTGTCACCAAAAACGGGAGGGCAATGCCCTCCCATTGCATTCATCCAGATTGTTTAATCCTTAATCACACAAAGCTTTAAGGCTTTTTCGTCAACCTTAAAATCAAGCACGTTATAATCAAAGTTTTCACCGTCGCAGTTACCGAGCAGCGGCGAGCCGTCCTCCGTCCAGAATCTGCCGCACTTGGCATAACCGTTTTCAATTAAGCCGGGGAAGGTTTTTTCATTCGCGGTGCCGGCGTTGTATTTACCAATCATCGGCAGCGCCTTGGCAAGCGACAAGCCGTTGACGAGCGCCAGATCCACCAATCCGTCATCCAGCACGGAATCCGGAGCCGGGCAGAAGCCGCCGCCGTAGTAGCTGGCGTTACAGATGGCAAACAGCGCATAGTCCTTATTCACTTCGCGCAGCTGATACTCCTCGCCGGTTTCGCGGTTGACGCAGGTGATGTCAAAGCTCATCGTGTAGTGCAGCGGCTTTGCCAGCACCGGCACGATGGCGACGTTATACGCCTGATGGCCTAACAGCGGCACCTTATCCGCAATCTTTTTGCCGAGCGTTTCCACCAGTGTGTCAAGTCCGAAGGACATCACATTGATGCACTTTTCGCCGTTATAGTCAATCAGGTCAATCGGCTTGATATCGTAGCGAATTTTACCGCTGTAAAGTCCGAACGACTTAATTACGTTCTCCACGTTGATTTTTTTGGTTCCGTAAATCTTTTTGGCAAAGTCGTTGCCCGTACCGAGCGGCAGGAGCATCAGCGGCGTATCCGTGCCGGCAAGGCCGTTCGCAATTTCGTGCACCGTGCCGTCGCCGCCGCAGGAGACGACAACGCACTCCGCGCCGTATTTTGCCGCATAGTCGGCAGCGATTTCCTTCGCGTGACCGCTGTACTGCGTTTCCTCCACAATCATTTCGTCATCGATTTGGCGGAAAGTGGATTTGATGCGGGAAATCATCTGCGCCTTATCCTTATTACCGGCAATCGGGTTAATAATAAATATGTATTTCATAGCTTCTCCTCTTTTACGCTTGGCCTTCAGATAACCTGATAACCGCCGACGGGACGGATAATCAGCACATAGCAAGAGCCCTCGCCGAATACGCCCTCAATGGTGCTCTTATATTTCTCCAGTAAATCATTCGGAACAAACGCCTGCACGGTGCCGGCAAAGCCGCCGCCGTGAACACGCCACGCGCCTCTGCCCTTCAGCAGCTCGGCGCTGATGGCAAGGGCGAGCGAAATCTTCTGCTCCGTCGGATTTTTCGGGGTATAGACGTTCTGATTGAGCATATAGGAGGAATAGCCGGATTCCAGAATCACCTGCTTGAAGCCCTCGAAATCGCCGTTTTCAAGGCAGTTGACACACTCATCCACACGTCTGTTTTCGTTATAGAAATGGATGGCGCGCAGCAGCGCACGGTCATTGACCTTGTCCTTGAGGACAGGCAGCGCGGCAAAGAATTCCTCATAGCTGATTTCGCGCAGCACCTTTTTGCCGAGCGCCTTTGCCACATCCTCCATCTCGGAGCGGACGGCAGCATAATCATCCGTTAAATCGGAATGGTTTCCGCCGGTATCCACAATACACAGGGAATAGCCGGTTTTGGTGAAATCAAATTCAATCTTCTTAATCACCGGCGCTTCCACGGATTCAAAATCAATATTAACGATAGCGCCAACAGAGGACGCCATCTGATCGAGCAGACCGCAGGGCTTGCCGAAAAAGACGTTTTCGCTGTACTGCGCCACCTTGGCAATATCCACCGCGCTGATAGCCCCGTCGTTATAGATAAAGGACAGCACGGAGCCGAGCAGCACCTCAAACGCTGCCGAGGAGGACAGACCGGAGCCGCCCATGACGTCGTTCGTGGTGAACGCATCAAAACCGCCGACGGTAAAGCCTAAATCCTTGATGCCGGCTGCTACGCCCTGCACCAGAGAGGTGGAGTCGCCGTAGCGCTCCTTTTTCGGCTCTAAGTCCGCTAAATCGACTACATTCATCCGATGTCCCTTGGATTTGACGCGGATAGTGTTATCGCTGTTCTTGCTGACAACGGCAATCGCGTCCAGATTAATGGAAGCTGCCACGACCTTACCGTTATTATGGTCGGTGTGGTTGCCGCAGATTTCCGTTCTGCCGGGCGCTGAAATCACGTTGACCTCACGCTCCTCGCCGAACAGCTCGCCAAAGGAGCGAACCGCCTCGATGTAGCGCGGCTTCTGCGCCGCCACCGCCGCATCGGTCACATAGACAGCCTTCAGGCTTGCATCATACTGTCCGCTTTCAATTGCCGAAATTAATTCCTTTGCTATCATGTCTGCACCTCTTATAATACTATTTTATATTTCTCTTTCTCGCTGTAAAGCAACAGCGTTTGTGTCATCTGACGTGACTTAATACCGTAGAAGATATTAAAAATCAAGCTGGTGATGCCCGTGAAGGCAACGATAATAATCAGCGGGATAATGAACCGCGCCGAAAACGGATTCGTAAAGCCTGCGCCGAGCTTGGTATACATATACATACGCGGCGCAAAGCCAATCAGGCTGAAAACCGAATAACTGAGAAAATCGTACCGCTTCCAGCCGTAATACTTGGAAATCATCGGCAGCGAGATAACAGGAATGAGCCTGGTCACTGCCAGCACATATGGGTTGCCGCTGCCCTTAAAATCAATCCAATCGCGGATAAAGTGCATCCGCTTGAGATTGAGGATAATATCCGTCCAGCCGCCGCCGATGTAAACGCCCTCCACATACTTCACCGTGAAGTAGAAGAAACAGAACACCGTGTTAATCAGCAGCGCCTGCTCCAGCGGAAAGACCATACCCGAAATCGCCACCAAAAAGCTGATGGGTATCGGCAGCTGGCACTTGGCGATATACAGCGCAAAAATGCAAATCAGTATCTCCGCCCTCGTATCCAGCCTTGCTACGGCATTGTCGATATTCGTCAGGAAATTAATCATCGTCATAAACCGTGTTTCCAGCTTTGCCTGATTCATCAGTGCCAGTGTCAGAAACACCAGCGCCGCCACGGTGGAAATAACGATAATAAACGATATGAAGTTTGTTCGGTGGCGCTTAATTTGTGTCATACGCCCTCAACTCCAAAACAGTGTTAGTTGGCTTCCTCGTGATAGTTGCCGAGGAAGGTAAATTCATTCAGCTCATCGTGCAGCGCACAGAGCAGCTCCAGCGTCCGCTCGTCGTGCACCTTGCCCATAATATCCACATAAAACAGATAGTCAAATTTCCCGTTGGCAACGGGGCGGGATTCGAGCTTCGTCAAATTCAGACCTGCCATCGAAAATCTGCCGAGCACGCGGTAGAGCGAACCCGTTTTATGCGGTGCGGAGAAAATCAGCGAAATCTTATCCGCATTTTCGTGAATCACCAGTTCCTTGGCAATCACAATGAAGCGGGTGGTGTTATGCTGTACGTTCTGGATGCCCTTTTTCAGCACGGCAAGCCCGTATTTTTTCGCCGCCGCCTGCGAGCAGATGCAGGCAATATTCGTTTTGCTGCTCTCGCTGACGAACTTCGCGGCAACCGCCGTGTTCGTGGCATTCACGCCCGTAAAGCCGAAATTCTTTAAAAAGTTATTGCACTGGGACAGCGCCTGCGGATGGGAATAAACGTTTTCAATGTGCTCATACTGCGTCTCCGGCTTGGCACACAGACAGTGCTCTATGCTTAAATCATACGCGCCGACCACATAAAAGCGGTACTTCATAATCAAATCATAGATCGGAAGAGCACACGTCTGAACT
>CALGGQ010000217.1 GCA_937915775.1 uncultured Clostridia bacterium
ATCGTTTTCTCGTATCTCTCTAATCAATACCGTGTCCTCCTGTCTGTTCCTCAATTCTTCTGATTTCACCCAGCACGCGCGCTTTGCCGTATTCCGTCTGATGCCAGTTCTCCTTGCCGATGCCGAAGCCGTCAAAGGTCACGACGGTAAACGCGACCTCGGGAAAGCAGCGTTGATAGAGCAGCAGGCAGCGCTTGGCGTGAAAGGACTTGCAAACGATGATAGCTTTGCCAACGGTCAAGCCGTTTGCCTCGATAACCTTTTTAGCAAATTCAGCATTTTGCCTGGTATATCCCGACTCCTTTTCACCGTAAATATCGCCATCCTTTACACCGTTTTTCAGCAGAATATCCCTGTAGAAGTCATATTCGGTTTCATAGTCGGGAACAGGAAAACATTCCCGTTTTACGCTGTATTTGCCGCCGATAACGATGGTATGGCTGTAGCCTTGATGGTATAAATTGGCCGCCAGCTCAGCAGCCTCTGCCAGCGAGCCGCCAACCACAAAAATCGCGTCTGCTTCACATGGCTCTGTTCCGATGAAAATATAATTTGTAATATCACTAACAGTATCGTTTTTTTGCATTTTATTCTTCCGTAATAATGCCGTACAATGAACATGGCGGGTGATTCCCCTGATAAGTAATCCGTTCTAATCCGGTACCGGTCATGGCACATTGGATGAGTGATTTTGTTAAATCGGGAACATCCGCTCTGCTGAACGCTTCTTCTATATCAAGCCATATGACCAAATCATTTTCATCGCCGTCCGAATGCTCTGTCCCGCCAACATAATCGGCAGAAAAAGCAATATACCAGTCGTGCTGATTAAATCTTATACCGATAATGCTCTTTGGCAGTATGGTTATGTTCGTTTCCTCTTTAAACTCACGAACCACAGCGTCCTGCGGCGTTTCGCCTTTTTCAACATATCCGCCGGGGATAATGAGCATACCTTTTCCGCCGCCGTAGGTGTGCCTTGCCAATAAAACCTTTTTATCTCTGATAACAACAGCCGTTACGCTCTGTCCCCAATTCGTGTTTTCCGTATTCATTCTAAAAGTCCTCTGTTTAAGCGGTTTTTGTAATAGTCCTCTGCAGTCATCATTAAATGAATGATGCCGTTTTCTTTTTTGATAATTTTGAACCCACAGTCAAGATGTATTTTCAAGGCGGCGCTGCGTTCCTCTTCAAAGTCGTTATGAATGGCATTGATATTCAGCGTTTCAAAAGCGTATTGCAGTAGCAATTTGAGTGCTTCTTTTGCATAACCATTCCCTCTGTGCTTTGCCTCAATGACAATTCCCATATCGTAATATTCTTCACAGCTTTTATGAAGATTTACTTCACCGATATTGATATTGTCCTCTTTGCGAACGATATAGGCATAGAAGCGTTCCGGCTCTTTTTCGATAAAATATGAATACCATTCCTGCCATTCACTTTGGGGAAAATCGATACAGCCAGTGTCCTTGTGATAACCTTCAAATGCGAGGTCATAGCCTTTATTATACGACATTGTTTCGGGGTCAGCCAGTATGTGCTGCCGGTAACGGAGGTCTTCTAATTTAGGAACAGATAGGTCTAATACTTCTAAATCCAACTCAAAAACGGACAAATTATCCTCATCACGGACGTGCTTAAAGCCGTGTTTTTCTGCAATATGCTTTGTTACAATTTGCTGTCTGTCACATTCCAATACCAACTTAGGAATCCGATATTTCTTCGAATAAGTAATAATGCCTTTGGTAAGTTCCTGTGCATAACCGTTGTTCCAATACTGACGGGCGATTACCCAGCCGAGTTCATACGCTTTTTCGTTAAACGGATGAAAGATTAAATGACCAATCAGTAAACCGTTTTGTTTCAGAAAAATGCCATATATCTGCGGAGGATTACATAAGGCGTAGGTTTTGATAAACGTAACTGTTTTATTATAATCAAACGGTGGCTCTATATATTTCATTACTTCTGTATCAGAAAGTATGTGATATAAATTGCGTGTATCGTCCCGTGTTAAGTTTTGAATCACCAGTCGGTTAGTTTCGATTTTCATTGTTCCTTTTGTGTTTTCAGGTAATAGGTTAATGCCGCCACGTCTCTGGCTTTCAGGTACTGCTGCTGGTAGGTGGTTGGCTGAAAGTTGTTGATCATCTTGAAGGTTTGCGCCAGCGTATGCCACTGCAGCTGCGTTTTGTTTTGCTTTTCAGCGTCTGTCAGCTGCGGTGTGCCGGCTTCCTTGACCGTGACGATGAAATAGTAAGATATCTGGGTGTAATCCGCCTGCGCGCGGTTTTCCGTTACCGTCCCGAGCGGGGTGATGGTGGCACAGGTGCAGCCGGTTTCCTCCAGAATTTCCCGCTTCAGCGCGGTAACGGTGTCCTCACCGGCGTCAATACCGCCGCCGGGCAGGGAATAGAGATTAAATTTTTCGGCGTACATCACGGCGTATAAATCGCCTTTCTTCACGATGGCTCTGGCGGTGTAGCGCGGTGCGGCAGCGGATAAACCGTCGGTGCCGCAGATTTCCTTATCCGTGATGTTGGCTATAAGATGCGTTTGGTCCATTGTCCGTGCTCCTGTTTCCACTGAAATTCCTGCAGCGAATCATCCATAAAAATGTCTGCCATCTCGTCAAAATCCGGTGCGAGCGGCAGGCTTTTCAGCTCCTCCGCCTTTACCCAGAACACCTTGCCCTCGCGGGAGCTTTTCAGCGTGCCGTCAAACTGATTGGTTTTGTAAAACAGCACGATGTAGCGGCTGCCGTGGTACGGGAATTGCTTGATGCCGCACAGAATCGGCTGACGGATTGTCAGCCCCGTTTCCTCCTTCACCTCGCGGATGACCGCGTCTGTAAACGCCTCGTCCTTTTTGACGTGACCGCCCGGGAAGGTGACACCGCCCCATTCCTTATTCCGTTTCTCCTGCACCAGCACGTTGCCGCTTGCGTCGTACACCATACACATATTGGTGAGAATACATTTTTCCGCTTTGCTCATTTCATCACCGCCTTTACTATTTTATCATATTATAATAGCACTTGCAACAAAACAAAAGACAGGAACCGAAGTTCCTGTCTTTATTAATTGGTTATTGAGGATTAGCCAGCCACTGACTGGAGCAGATCAACAAGGTCCTTAATGACCTGATCGGTCTCGCCCTGAAGTAAGCCGAATACTTCGCCTACTACACTGGCTACTGTCTCGTTATCGCCAACCAGACCGCTTACGAGGTTAACAACCTTATCATAGTTATCCTTGTAGTTGATGGTCTCGATGAGATATCTGAGAACAGCGATGAAGGTTTCATCCTGGTCTGACTTAACAGCAATTCTGGTGCCGTAGGTAGCCGCCTGTGAGCTTGCCTTGTAGAAGTCACCGTGGCTTGCTAACTTGTACCAGTCAATATCCGGAAGCTCAAGATTCAGCTTCTGGCCGCTGATTTCGATGTTCTTGAGAACGGTGTTCAGAAGCGGAACAACGTTTTCAGCGCCGATAACCGGCTTGAGCGTACCCGGAAGGTCATACAGATCAAACTTCTTAACGGAGATGCCTACCTTGTCTCTCAGAAGCTTCGGTACGTCAACGCCGAGTGCAACAAGCAGTTCGTTGACATCCACGATAGGTCTGAGCTGTTCAAGCAGTGCGGAGATCGGGGTGAGCAGGTTATCAACCAGCTGAATCAGACCGTCGTTTGCGAAGAACAGTGACAGGTTCGGAAGGATGTCGGCAAGCATTTCAACCGGAGCCTCGAGGATATCCTCTACCTTATCCCACAGCGGGTTCAGGATGTCAAGCAGAAGTGCGTCGTATTCCTTCTCAATGTCTTTTCTGTAATCATACTGGGTCTTGATGTTGTAAACTCCGAATGCCTCAAGAAGCGGCACGATGGAGGAGGTGTAACCGTCTGAACCCGGAACCTTAACCGCGTTAAGGAGCTCGAGTGAAGCGTTGTTAAGCAGGACGTCAAGTACGCCGTACAGCGGACGGAGCGCAGCAGCCAGAGCGTGCATGAAGGAATCTCTGTTGTTGACACCGAAGCTGAGGTTCTCAGCCTTGATGTTCTTCCAGGAGCTTGCTCTGCTGATGGTTCTTGCCGCAGCCGGGAAGCTTTCGCCATACTTGCGGTCAGTGAGTAATTTTGCAACGCCTGCGGTGGACATATCAATGTCAGCGAAATCTCTGAGAACATCGGTCAGGGTGCCGAGAGAATCGTTAATCTTAACGCCCTCGATAGCGCCGTACAGACCGGTCATCAGCTTGCCGATTAAATCATCGGTGTAAAGCTTATCGTTCACCAGAGCCGGTAAGCCTTCGCCGTCATTAATCAGACCCTTGACAAGACCGTCAAGCATCGGAGCCAGCTGGCGGCAGAAGTCTTCATCAAGGTCACCGAAGGAGAATTCGTACTCTTTGTACTTGAAGTCTCTGTAGTCGAAGAAGGCGTCTGTGCAATCGCCGGCAAGCAGCGCGATGATTGCCTGAATGATGTCGTCCTTATCTGCGTTGGCAATGTTGTCAAGAATGCTGTTCAGGAGGTTGCTGATGGTGGCGTTGTTCTTGATTGCGTCAATGCCGCCGAGCAGACCCTTGATAGCATCCATGTTCTTAATAATGGTGTCGGCAAGGTATCTGAGTACAGCCGTCAGGGTTTCAGCGCTGTCAGCCTCAACTCTCGGAGCGGTGTAATCACCGGCGTTGTTGAGTACGGCGCTGGCGACTGTCTGCAGTTCGCCGTGGCTTGCAAGCTGGAACCAGTCAACCTCAGGAAGCTGTAAGCCGAGCTTGCTGCCGCCGATTTCAATACCTGCGATGAGCTTGTTCACCAGCGGGATAATCTTTTCGGAACCGATAACGCCCTTCAGCGTTGTCTGGAGGTCATAGATATCGAAGGTTTCAAGCTCAATGCCGAGATTGTCTTTCAGCAGCGCCTTCACGTCTAAGCCTGCAGCCACCAGAACTTCGTTAACATCAACGATAGGTCTGAATGCTTCAAGCAGTGCGGTAACCGGTGTCAGCAGGTTATCGAGTGCCTGGATAACGCCGTCATTCGCAATGAAGTGTGAGAGTGTCGGCAGGATATCGGCAAGCGTCTCAATCGTGAGCTCTGTTTTTTCGGTCATATGATGGTCATACACGAATTTGCCAAGGCACCTGATGCCGTTTCCGCACATTCACGAATGTCCTCTGGGGAAGCATGTGTATCATCGTCTCGCGATGAGAGGCGACCTCCTCTAAGGAAACACTGCTTTACTTCAGAATCCTGCCCCAAACGTTCCTGTCAGACAGCTGGAATCAGCGTTTTTTTTGATTGAAATGCAAAAAAATACCGGAATCATGCAATTTTTGACAAAACACGTTATTTGTTATTGACTGAATAAAATGTAAAATATAGTATTAACAAGGCGCGTTGAAGAGGTGCCGGATTTGAAAGTATTATTGTTTTGTAGAAAGATAGAAATTTGATCTGCGAAAAGTATATTGTAATTAGATGATCATGATTCTCCGCACGGAGAAGAGCAGGATTGGCTTCTGTCTTTCTCGTATAGAGGGACTT
>CALGGQ010000218.1 GCA_937915775.1 uncultured Clostridia bacterium
GGTTGGCGTACACCTCGGGTGAACGGGCGTCGGTGATTAACGCCTCCGGCACGTTTTTTGCGCTGCTGGTGTCCTCTTTGATATTCCGTTTTGAAAAGCTGAAACTCGTTAAAATTGTTGGAATGCTGATAGGCTTTGCCGGCGTGCTTCTCATCAGCCTTGACGGTATCAAAGACGGAGCGGCATTGGCAGCCGGTGATGTGTTTATTCTCCTGTCGGCAGTGTCGTATGCGTTTTCGTCCTCGTTTATGAAACGGTATTCAGAAACGGCTCATCCTGCGATGCTCTCCGGCTGGCAGTTTGTTTTAGGAGGAGCGGTGATGACCGCCGTCGGTCTGATTTGCGGCGGCAGGGCAGGAGCCGTCACCCCAAAAGCGCTGCTGCTTCTGCTCTATCTCGGCTTCCTGTCCGCGATTGCGTATTCCGTCTGGAGCATTCTGCTGAAATATAACAGCGTTTCCAAGGTTACCGTGTGCGGCTTTATGAATCCGATTTTCGGTTATTTTCTCTCCGTGCTGCTGCTTGGCAGCGAAAGCGGCGTCAGTCTGCTGAGCTTGCTGGCACTGCTGCTGGCGGTGTGCGGTATCATCATTGTCAATCAATCAAGGGAGCCTTAACGGCTCCCTTTAATTCTGTTTATGACGTTTTTTTCAATGCGGCTAACCTGCGCCTGTGAAATGCCGATTTCCTGAGCCGTTTCCATCTGCGTTTTGCCGAGCATAAAGCGCATATACAGGATTCTGTTTTCGCGCTCGTCCAGATTCTTCAGCGCTTCCTTAATCATCATCTCATCAATCCAGTCGCTGTCGGAGCAACTGTCGCCAACCTGGTCCATTACAAAAATCGTGTCGCCGCCGTCGTTATAGACCGGTTCATAGAGCGAAACAGGGTCAACGATAGCCTCCAGCGCCATCACCACATCGCTCTTTTTCATCTTCAGCACCTCTGCGATTTCCTCCACCTTCGGCTCCTTACCGTTTTGGGCGGTCAGCGCTTCCTTAACCTGCATCGCCTTATACGCCGTATCGCGCAGGGAACGGCTGACCCTGACGGGTGCGTCATCGCGCAGATACCGACGGATTTCACCGATGCACATCGGCACCGCATAGGTGGAGAACTTCACGTCTAAATCCGTATTGAAATTGTCAATCGCTTTGATAAGCCCGATGACGCCTACCTGGAACAAATCGTCCATATTCTCACTGCGACCCGCAAAGCGCTGTACCACGGAAAGCACCAGACGCAGATTGCCGTAAATCAGCTTTTCGCGTGCCTTGCTGTCGCCCGCGTGCGCCTTTTTGAGTAAATCCAGCTTCTCCGCCTCGTCCAGCACTTTGAGACGATTCGTGTTAATGCCGCAGATTTCGACCTTGTTATAATACTGCACATCATCATTCCTTCACTTGTTATGTACAGTAAAAGCTCCCTGCATTAGTATGTGCAGGGAGCCGTTTTTTATAAGGTGAATCAATTGCTATCGGTTAATATATTTATCCTTTTTTGCCGTCTTGCTGACCAGCAGGAAGGAGGTGAGGAACAATATGCCGACGAACAGCACAAAGTACCAACTGCCTTGCTGACTTTCCAGTGTTGCAATAAAATCATAGGTGCCGTGCAGCAGCGCAGGGAAGAGAAAACTGAACAGACGCAAGAGCTTTGACGCCGCTTTGTTGCCGCGGTAATCAAACTGCTTTGCCATGCTGTAAAAAATGCCCATAAACACGCCGAAGCACGCATGCCCGGGAATCGCCGTAACGGCTCTGACAAGCGCGGTAGAGAAACCGTAGGTAATCACATAGCTGATGTTTTCCCACAGCGCAAAGCCGAGCGAAACAAAGACTGCATAGACGACGCCGTCATAGCGGCAGTTGAACTCAGGGCTGTTCCACGTTCTGCGTTTGAGAAAGAGGTATTTTGAGCTTTCCTCCGCACCGGCAACGATGACGAAATAGAGAATGATATTATAAAGCAGCATAGAGCTGTCCAGCACAAAGTTCAGCAGTGTTTCGGCAATGCGCTCCTCTACAAGCGCCAGCAGGGAGGAGAGAATACCGGCAGTCACCAGCCGCAACAGCATACCGGGGCTTTCCTTTTCCAGCCGGTCTGATTTGTACACCTTTACCATCAGAAATATGGCGGGGATGACCGCCGCCGCAATCAGTACGAGATTGGCGTTCGTAATCGGTCTTGTTAAAAAGTAAAACATAGCGACCTCCGTTAGGATTGTCAATGATGGTTACCGGGCGGTAACTGAGGCACTTTAATGTGCTTACTTTACAAATTATAGCATACTGCTTATAATAGAGTCAAGCAAAGGAAATGAGGTGACTGCTATGTTATTTGAAAAGGATGTTTACGAGAAAAAGATAAAGCAGCTCAAAAAAGCACTTGATGAAGCGGACGCGGTTATCATCGGTGCCGGTGCCGGTCTGTCAACAGCGGCAGGCTATACCTATTCGGGCGAACGGTTTGATAAATACTTTTCCGATTTCCACGCAAAATACGGCTTTGATAATATGTATTACGGGGGCTTTTATCCGTATAAGACAAAGGAGGAATTCTGGGGCTTCTGGTCAAGATATATCTACATCAACCGCTACCTGCCCGTGCCAAAGGACACCTACGAAAAGCTGCTGGCGCTTGTAAAGGATAAGGATTATTTTGTGCTGACTACGAATGTGGACCACTGCTTCCAGCGTGCCGGCTTTGATAAAAAACGCCTGTTTTATACACAGGGTGATTACGGCCTGCTGCAGTGCTCCGAGCCATGCCATCAGCAGACGTACGATAACGAGGAGCTTATCAGGAAAATGTACGAGCAGCAGGAAAACGGCAGGGTGCCGACTGACCTGCTTCCCAAGTGCCCTGTCTGCGGCAAGCCGATGACAACGAATTTGCGCTCGGATGACCGCTTTGTGCAGGACGAGGGCTGGTACGTCGCATACAATCAGTATGAGGATTTTATGCGCCGTCATGAAAAGGGCAAGGTGGTTTATCTTGAGCTCGGCGTTGGTTACAATACGCCGGTCATTATCAAATATCCGTTCTGGCAGGAAACGGCAAAGAATCCCAAAGCAACCTATGTTTGCATCAATAAGGGCGAAGCGGATGCGCCGAAAGAGATTCAAGCGCAGTCCGTCTGCATCGACGGTGATATTGATAAAGTCATTCGGGATATATTAAAAGAAGCGGACTGAACCGCTTAGATCGGAAGAGCGTCGTGTAGGGAAAGAGTGT
>CALGGQ010000219.1 GCA_937915775.1 uncultured Clostridia bacterium
GTGGTGTAGGAAATCGCAGCCTGCACATGACCGCCGTATTTGTTGGCAGCATTAATCGCCGTCTGCAGATTACGGACGTCGTTAAGCGCATCAAAAATACGCAGGATGTCAATGCCGTTATCAATGCTTTTCTTCACAAAATAATCGACGACCTCATCGCTGTAATGACGGTAACCGAGCATATTCTGCCCGCGGAAAAGCATCTGCAGCTTTGTATTCGGGCACGCTTTGCGAATCGTTCTCAGCCGCTCCCACGGGTCCTCATCAAGAAAACGCAGGCACGCATCAAAGGTAGCGCCGCCCCAGCATTCGAGCGAATAGAAGCCGATTTTATCCATTGCCGGCAGAATGTCAACAAATTCCTCCGTTCTCATGCGCGTGGCGATTAAGGACTGGTGCGCGTCACGCAGCACCGTTTCTGTAATTTTAACCTGAGACATATGTTACCCCTTTTAGTTCAGCGTGATAAGCACCTGACCGGCTTCCACCGTATCGCCCTTATGCACGTTGACGGAGGCGACGGTGCCGTCGCTCGGCGCCACAATATCATTTTCCATTTTCATCGCTTCCAGAATCATCAGCACCTGACCGTTCGTAACGGTGTCGCCGCTTGCGACCTTCACATCAAGTATCGTGCCCGGCATCGGTGCTTCTACCTTAATGCTGCCGACTGTGGCAGGCGCAGCAGCGGAAGGCTGAACCGGTGCGGCAGGTGCAGAAGGTGCTGTTACTGGAGCAGCCGCATTTGCTCCGTTTTCTTCAACAGTGACATCATACGCAACGCCGTTGACAGTAATCGTATATCGTTTCATCATTATTCCTCCTATTTCACGGAATGCTTTCTTGGAAGCGTTGTTTCGCGTTTATTTATTAGCATCTGCAGCGCAGCAATCAGCTTTTCCCTCGTCTGCTCGGGTGCAAAAACATCGCTGACAGCGCCTGCTTCGGCTGCTTTCATTACAGAGGCAAGCGTGGCACAGTACTCCGCCTCCAGCGCTTCCCTGCTCTCACCGGCTGCCAGCCTGTCATTCCACAGGAAAGCGACTGCTGAATCAACGCTCATTGGCGACGCAACTGCCGTATTCCACGCAAGTGTGATATCGGCATTCGCGCCTTTTCCCGCCAGCGCTACATAAGCGGCACCTGTCAATTCTTTCGTAAT
>CALGGQ010000220.1 GCA_937915775.1 uncultured Clostridia bacterium
TCCCCTGTGCGCGGAGACATTATGGTCTTTTACCCCCCGCAGGAGGATATAAAAGCAAATCCTTTTGCCGTTTTTGCGCGTTTGACCGGAATAGCCTGCAAAGATACGGCGTATATAAAAAGAGTTATAGGGCTTCCGGGCGAGAAAATCGAAATTAAGGAGCAGAAGGACGGCACTGACGGTTACGAAATCCAGTACAGCATGAACAAGGATTTCTCCGACCCGAGCAACTCCATCAAAATGAAGAATAAGAAGTCCACCAGAACCTTTAAGGCAAGACACAAGAACAAGAAATACTATGTTCGCGTCAGAACCTACAAGATTATTGATGGCAAGAAGTACTACAGCGACTGGTCAAAAGCCAAGACTGTTACAACCAAGAAATAAATAATGATTAATATGATAAAACGGCGCGTATGTTTACGCGCCGTTTTTCTTATACCATATGAATTTTTTGCTTGATATCGTCGTGCTTGCCGTCCAGCGCATACTTTTTGTCACGCCGTTTTTCAAAGAATTTAACAGCTACCTGACCGAACTGGGCATAGGAAAGGACGTCCTCATCGCTCTCGGCATATTCCAGAATTTCGCTTCTGAACTGCTCCAGCGTATCGCTTAATAAATCAGCCGGTCGGCAGTCAATCATTTCGCCGTCGCCGACAATCTGTTTTCTGAATGCGGGGTCAATGGCGCAAGGCGTTTTGCCGTACTTGCCGGCAACCATATCCTTGAACTCCTTGGCTACCATCTTATATCGCTCGCCGGTGATGACATTCAGCACAGCCTGCGTACCGACAATCTGCGAGGTCGGCGTAACGAGCGGCGGATAGCCTGCATCCTTGCGCACGCGCGGTACTTCGGCAAGTACTTCCTCGAGTTTATCCTCCCTGCCCGCCTGCTTGAGCTGGCTGTTGAGGTTCGAAAGCATACCGCCCGGCACCTGATATAGCAGCGTATTGGCATCCACGCCGAGCATTTTCGGGTCAAGCAGACCGCAATCCAGATACTTCTGCCGCAGCGGCTGGAAGAAATTACGGATTTCCGTCAGCGCTTTCAAATCAAGCCCTGTATCATATTCCGTGCCCTTTAAGGCGGCTACCATGGATTCCGTCGCAGGATGAGAGGTACCCATCGCCAGCGGCGACATTGCAGTGTCGATAATATCCACACCGGCTTCAATACCTTTAAGATGCACCATCGAGGCAAGACCGGAGGTATAATGCGAATGCAGCTGAATCGGAATACTCACAGTTCCCTTCAGCGCTTTCACAAGCTCATAGGTGCCATAC
>CALGGQ010000221.1 GCA_937915775.1 uncultured Clostridia bacterium
CCTGTATCCTTATGATGCCTTTGGAATTGGCATCGTCCAGGAGGTCCTGTATCGTCGTCTCGTTCATGATATCCGTGATGGCCTTCTCTATCCTCAGCCACATATCAAGAGTGGTGCAACGGTCCTTCCTGTCGCATTCCACATTGCTGCCCTTGATGCACGGCACGGGGGCTACACCTCCTTCGACCTCCATAACGACCTGGGCAACTGTTATCTCCGAAGCGGGACGGGTCAGTGTGTAACCTCCCTGAGGTCCTCTCTCCCCTCTCACTATGTCTGCCTTGGACAGTATGGCGACGATCTGTTCCAGATATTTGACGGAAATTTCCTGCCGGGCAGAGATGTCCTCCGCCATGGCAAGCAGCTCCGCTTCGGAAACAAAGCCCTCGGCATATTTTGAAACAAAGTTCAGTGACATATTGATACCTCTTATAATTTAAATTACTTAATATAACGAGCAGAATTATACTACATCCCGACAAAAAAATCAATAAAATAATTTATATATTTAAGAGAAAACGCAGGAAAATGGATTTTATTGTCAGTTTTAGCACATTATCAGGCGAAAGCAGTTCGATTTTGCCGACCTCGCCGTTTTCACCGCTGATTGTAACAGTGCCCAAAATATCGCCTTGCTTAATCGGTGCAGTAACCTCTTTTTTGATATCATAATCGTATGTGAATTCCTTTGCACCGCGTTTAACAGTTATCATCTCGTTATTATTATAGACTGGTTTTATGCTTTTCTGCTCGCCTTGAAGAACCTTAACATCAGTGATTTTGGCTTCATCAATTTCCGGTTTTACGATTTCATAATTCGCAAAGCCCCATTCAAGCAAGGAAGCGGCAGTATTAAATCTGTCCTCGCTTGTATCAGAGCCGAGCACGACGGCAACAAGGCTCATGTTATCGCGCGTTGCCGTGGCTGCCACACAAAAGCCTGCATTAGATGTTGTTCCCGTTTTCAGTCCCGTTATACCGTTGTAGGAATTGACGAGCTTATTGGTGTTGTTCAGTTCCGTCTTGCCGTCACGCAGCGAATCGAGCCAGACGGTTGAATACTTTGTAATCAGCTCGTGCTTCATTACCTCACGCGATATCACCGCTAAGTCATAAGCACAGGAATAATGATTCACCGTCGTATCGTCAAGACCGTTACAGTTTTCAAAATTAGTATGCTCCAGCCCGAGCTCTGCCGCTCTATCGTTCATCATCTTGACAAAACCTGTAGTGGAACCGCCGACGTATTCCGCAAGCGCTGTACAGGCGTCGTTGGCGCTTGCAATTACGACTGCTTTAAGCAGCTCCTCCACCGTCATTGTTTCGCCCTGCTCGAGCCAAATCTGCGAGCCGCCCATCGAAACCGCTTCCGGCCCTGCAGAAACAGTATCATTCAGCGTAATCTGCTGATTTTCCAGTGCTTCGAGAATTAACAGCAGCGTCATTATTTTAGTAACGGAGGCTGGAGAAAGATGCTCATATTCATTCTCGCTATACAGCACCTCGCCTGTGTCCATACACATTAAAACGACGGATTTTGCCTTCACAAAATCGAGCTTTTCCTCCTCTGCATAAGCAGGAAACGGCAGCATTAAAATAAGACTGAATGCTAAGAATAATACGAATAATTTTCTCATCATCATCACCGCTAAATTATATTCAATAACAGTTGTAATGATGTTACAAATTTGCTATAATAACATCAATTCGCGAAAGGAGAGGCTCTATGAAGGCTGCATTTTACACCCTTGGCTGCAAGGTCAATCAGTACGAAAGTGAATATATGGCTGAGCTGCTGAAGAATGCAGGCTTTGAAATTGTCAGCATAAATGACGAAGCGGATTATTATATCATCAATTCTTGCACGGTAACGGCGACGGCTGATAAAAAAACGCGCCAGAACGTGCGCAAATTCAAGCGCAATCACCCTGATTCTATCATCATTCTGACAGGCTGTCTGCCGCAGGCGTTTCCCGAAGCGGCAGAGGAATTAGAGGACGCCGACATTATTTTAAGCAACAAGAATAATAATGATATTCTGACGCTCATTAATCAGCACACAGCGCAGCATAACCGCATTATCCGCATCGAAAAGCACGAGAGCGGTGATACTTTTCAGTCGTGCAGCATCAACGGGTTTCACGACCGTATTCGCGCTTTTGTTAAAATTGAGGACGGATGCGACCGCTTCTGTTCATACTGCATTATTCCGATGTCGCGCGGCAGAGTGCGCTCCAAGCCGCTTGATGAGCTGAAAGAGGAAGCGAAACAGCTTGCCGAGAACGGTATAAAAGAAATTGTATTAGTCGGCATAAACCTTTCCTCCTACGGCAAAGGTGAAGAATACAATATGGTGGACGCGGTAAAGGTATGTTGTGAAACCGACGGAATCAAGCGCGTACGCCTTGGCTCGCTGGAACCCGACCATATCACCGATGAGGTAATAGAGGGACTGGCAGGACTTGACAAATTCTGTCCGCAGTTTCATATTTCGCTGCAAAGCGGCTGCGACAAAACGCTGAAGGAAATGAACCGTCATTATGACAGTAGCGAATACCGTGCGCTTTGCTGCAAGCTTCGTCAAACTTTTCCCGACTGCACGCTGACGACCGACGTGATGACCGGTTTTCATAACGAAACCGAAGAGGATTTTGAAGCGTCGCTGGCGTTCGTCAAGGAAATTGGCTTTGAAAAGGTACACGTTTTCCCCTACTCCGAACGCGAAGGAACGGCGGCGTCACGACGCGGTGACAGTGTTTTGAAAGCAGAAAAGGAACGGCGCGCTGCAGTGATGATAGAAGAAACGCAAAAAATCCGTAATGCCTATATGCAAAGCTTAATCAGAAAAAATGTTTCCGTTCTATTTGAAGAAAAAACGGATGGCAACACCTATCAGGGCTACACCAAAAATTATATCCCCGTCAGCGTAGAGTCTGACGAGGATATCATCGGCAAGGAATTAACGGTTACTATCACAGGCGTAGACGTTAATTCCGATAGATGTCTTGCATCGTTTTAAGCATATTCTCCGTTTCCTTTTTACAGGTTTCATCATTTAAACAGGAATAGGAAAAGACGTAAAAGCCTTTGATTTGCGGCAATTTTGAAAGATAAGTTATCTGACGGGCAAGGATATTATCGTGCGTGACGAATTCGTTAATCCGCTGTTCCTCATCCTTGGCGGCGTATTTGTCCGGCTGCCCAGCCTTATAAAGCGGTAAGCCGATATATAAATCCTTATCGCACAAGTTCATCCATTTCTTAACCGTGAACATAAACGGCTGATAGAGATTGAGAAAACCGAAATACACCTGAGGGCATATGTAATCTGCATAGCCCTCATTTTTCATCCATTTTTTCACGTCAGCATACAATTTCTCATAGTCGTTATCCATATTCGCTGCCGGACTGATACCGAACCGCATTGAACTGTTCGCCTTTTTGACAGTCTGATACACGGCTTGCAGCATCGTATTGATATTTTCACGGCGCCAGTCGGCAAGCGGCAGTGTGCCGCCTTCCTTCTTATACGCTTCAAATTCCTTTTCATCAATTGCGACATCGGTTGTCGGATAAAAATAATCGTCAAAATGAATGGCAGCAAGCGGATAGTTTTCGGCAAGCTCCCTGACGCCGTTTGCAATCAGCTTGATAACATCCTCAGAGGCAGGGTTATAATAAATTCCGTTTTCAAAAATATAAACATTGCTTTTTGTTTTGTCATCGTTATACCAGATTTTTGCCGGATTTTCATCACAGAGTTCGTCAATATCATCCTGTGAACTGATACGGTACGGATTAATCCAGGCTTCCGTTTTCAGCTGATACTGAGATGCGATTTCGCACATAATCTGCAGCGGGTCATACGGCATATCGGCGCCCTGCTTATCAAAGCAATAAGCGCTTGACGGAAAATAATCAGAGCGGTAAAACGCATCGCCGTACGGTCTGACATGGAGCGTAACCGTATTAAAACCCATCTCCGATAATTCATGAAAAGCCTTATCAATCTTAGTGCGAAACTGCTGTTCACTGCTGTTTTTAATAAAATCGTGCAGCTCGTAATAAGTAATCCAGATGGCGCGTACCGTGTCGGCACTATCGTTGACGGTAGACGGCGCTGTTGCAGGCGGCTCATTATCAGCAGAACTCAAATGGGAACAGCCGCACAGAACAAGCATTATCAAAAACAGAACAATTATTTTTTTCACTCTTGAACACTTCATCTCAATATAGTAAAATAAGGTAGGAGGGATGATTATGAACTACAGACTCGGCAACTCAAAGGATATTGACTTTATCGGCGAAACAGAGCTTATTACCTGCCCGAAATGCGGCAGCAAGGTTTTGATGAGCGTTTTTTCCAACGCCGAAACCCGTTTCAAAGCGCAGCTTCCGTTCGTGACATCAGGCAAAGTATATTTTCTCGTCTGTCCTGCCTGTTCCTCCGTATTCGGCGTGGAGGAGAGCACCGGAAACGTCTTTAAAAAGGGTGAAAAGCTCGCAATCGGCAACTTTGATTTAAAAGAGCTCGAGGGCTTCCATGTATAAATATATCATCCTGTATTTCGTTATGATTAATATCGTAGGCTGCGTTATCAACATAATTGATAAGCGCAGAGCGAAAAAGGAACAATGGCGGATTAAGGAAAGCACTCTGTGGCTTATTGCGTTGCTTGGCGGTGCAACGGGAGAATACCTGACAATGAAAGCCATTCGGCATAAAACGAAGCACACTTCCTTTATGATAGGTATGCCGCTTCTCTCTCTCATTTCTTTTGCATTGCTTTATTATTTCATCACGCTGACATTACCAAAATAACAGTGGGAAACCCCACTGTTATTTTTTATAGAATAATACAAATCAAACCGCTGCAGCCCTCGTTAATCACGCGCTCAATCGTTTCGCGGAACTTGTCGCGTGCATCCTCCGGCATACGGTAAAGCTTATTATTCAGCCCTTCATTGACGAGCGAATGAAGCGATTTACCGAAGATATTGGTATCCCAGATTTCATTCGGATTGCTTTCAAATTCCTTGAGCAGATACATAACCAGCTCCTCGCTCTGCGATTCGCTGCCGACGATGGGCGCTACCTCGGTATAGGTGTTACATTTAATCATATGAATGGACGGTGCGTGTGCCTTCAGTCTGACGCCGTATTTACCGCCCTGCTTCATAATTTCCGGCTCTTCAAGCGATAGTTCTTCAAGAGTCGGCATCACGATGCCATAGCCGGTTTCCTCAACCTGTTTCAGCGCCTCTCTGATGCGGTTATACTCTGCTTCGATCGCGGAAAGCTGTTTGATTTCACACAGCAGCGCTTCCTCATCGGCAATCTCCGTATGGCACATTTCACTCAGCAGCTGATAAAAATAGGCGTTCTTAATATTGACATTCAGCAGTACACGACCGTTTGATAAATCCGTGTCGGTTACATTGGCATTTTCAATGTTTTCATTGCTGTTAAGCGCATCGGCAAAGTGATAAACCGAGCGAATACTTGTGACCTTCTCGCTGTTTTCCTTCACAGCCGAAAGTACGCCCTGGCGCAGATTATCATTACTCTCCAGTGCATGAAACCAGCCGGGAAGATTCAGCCCGATGGCGCTGACAGGAAATTCATAAAGAACCGTTAAAAGAATTTTCTTAATTTCATTTTCCGTCATTTCAAGGCAGTTCACAGGAATGACGGGAACATCGTATTCGTTTGATAATTCTGCTGCAAGTTGCTTTGCTTCGCTGCTGTTCGGGCTGACGGTATTCATCAGTACAATAAACGGCTTGCCGAGCGCTTTCAGCTCATTGATGACGCGCTCCTCCGCCTCGGCATACTCCTCTCGCGGTATTGAGGTGATGGATCCGTCTGTTGTAATTACCAAACCAATGGTGGAATGCTCGTTAATCACCTTTTTGGTGCCGATTTCCGCCGCCATATTAAACGGGATTTCTTCTTCAAACCACGGCGTTTGCACCATCCGCGGCTGTTCCTCTTCAAAATAGCCCTCGCTGCTCGGCACCACATAACCGACGCAATCAATCAGCCGCACCTTGAGGTGAATATTATCCTCCATTGTCAGCTCGATGGATTCCTCGGGAATGAACTTTGGTTCCGTCGTCATAATCGTTCTGCCGCCGGCAGACTGCGGCAGCTCATCGCGTGCGCGTTCCCGCTGAAAGTCGCCATCAATGCGAGGAATAACAAGCGTATCCATAAACCGCTTGATAAAGGTTGATTTGCCCGTTCTGACGGGACCGACAACGCCGATATAAATATCGCCCTGCGTTCTGTTTGCAATATCGGAATAGATGTTTCTCATGCTCACTCACCTCCTACGCTCTCGGAATGATTAAAACTGTATCGTTTTCTAATACATCGTCGGTCAGATTGTTTTCACGCATAATAACTGCGGTATCCGCAGATGTATTTTTAGCGATATTCCAGACAGATTCCTTTTCCTTTGCATAATAAACCGTCAGGGACGGGACGTCTGTCGTCTCTTCTAATGCAGTAATATCGCTGAGTACTTTGAACGGCTGCTCCTGATACGCAAACGCCTGCAGCATGACACCGAGGCGGATATCCATATGCCCGTTTTGCTGCAAGGTATAATCCACGGAGCAGACGGAAAGCGAAGCAATCGCATCATCATAATTGCCAATCGGGATTTCGATTTCTTTATTCGCAGAAACGCCGGTAATATCTCCCCTGTCCGTTACACAAAGGCAGGCAATATCCGCTTGTGCAAGCAATTTGCCGTTTCTGAAAACAGGATGGGATAGCGTTACAGACAGCTCTTTTACCTCTGCCATATCAGCCGCAAAATCAACGGAAACATTCAGCATTTTGTTTTCCTGCAATGCCTGACCGTTCACCATACAGGTATAATCGGCATAAGAGTTCTGATACCGCTGACGCAGCAGATAGCCGTCAGTAATCATCTTCTGCTGTATTTCTCTGAGAAATACCGTTGTCACAACGACTTCACCAAAAGCAGAAATAACGTTCATATTATCACCGGAGGACGTCTTTGCTTTCACATACACGTTGCCGACCTTAATATCGGATACTGAAATGTCGTTATCCTCAATGCCGGGAACATCAATGATTTTGGAGACATTCAGCGAATATTCACAGCGGCTGAGCTGTTCCTCCGCTTCATCCGTTGTATATAGAACCGTCAGGCTGACAACAGCCTTCATCAGCGCCTTATCCTTGATGATTTTCAGCTCATTCATACACGCAGTTGTATGAAAACTGATAATGCGTTTAATCGGCTGTGAATCGGCAGGAATGGTAAATTCTTCATCAAATTCCATTTTGGCAATATGCGTGTTGACGATATCCGCTGCGCTCACGGTTTCGGTTTTCAGCCTTGAGGCGTCACAGGAGCAAAGCTGCGGACATTTCAACTTATCATACACCGTCAGGCGAATGACGCTTGAAATATGTACATCAATTCTTCTTTGATTAATAACACGGAAGCTGACATACTTATCAAATATAAACGGGCAGATAAAAGCATTCTCACTTACCTGACCGATATTGACAGATTTCTGAAAATCCTCCTCAAAATCAGCGAAGCATAAATCGGAATTTTCATTATAATATGACAGGCAAACGGCAATTTTTCCTCGGATATTCACCTCGTTAAAGCTGATATCGGCAGAAACGATACAGCTTTTCGCCGAACATTTCACCACCCGATAAATATCCTCACAATACGCCGGCAGCGCCTCCTGAAAATCATTTTCAACCTCAATGCTTTTCGTAAAGACGGCGGCATTTTGTTCCAGACAACAATAATCCTTTACAATTTCCATCGCTTTGACTCCTTTCAGTTTCTACTGAAAAATATGCACGCTGGACAAAGGATATTACTAAAACACGGTATCCTAAAAAACTATTGACTTAAAAATTATTTAGTGGTATGATAACAAAGTCACAAAAGTGACCGTACGGGCCATTAGCTCAGTTGGTTAGAGCTCCCGGCTCATAACCGGTCGGTCCGGGGTTCGAGTCCCTGATGGCCCACCAACACAAAAAGCGCACCCTTGGGGTGTCCGTCATAAAGAAGGTACACCCCGAAGGCAGTGTCTTTAGCAAGAAATTCGGTATAGCAACGGCTATG
>CALGGQ010000222.1 GCA_937915775.1 uncultured Clostridia bacterium
TTAATGTCTTTAGGGGCAAAAGGACAAAGCCAAAACCTATCCTTCTTTATGTAGGACGCCCCAAGACAGCCCTTTTTTATAATTCTTTGAAAACAATGTCGTTTCGTTGGCAATAGCTTTCCGCATAAGAGCCTTTTGGCGCATAAACACGGGCAGCATAAATACCCCCATATGCAATTTTCGTGTTCATACCCTTAACGGTTACGCTCTTGTCCACAGAAATGGCATATCTGCCAATTCTGACAACACTTGCGGGAACGGTAACCGAAGACAAACCGCACATACAAAATGCATAGTCCCCGATATCGGTTAATCCGGAAGGAAGCTTGACGCGTTTCAAGTGATAACAGTCATAAAATGCCATCCTGCCGATATGCGTCACGCTTTTCGGTACGGTATAGACGGTGCGGTCTTCCGTGTCAAAATACTGCAGCAGCTTTGTCATCTTTTTATTAAACAGCGCCCCGTTCTTTAGCGTCAGATACCGATTATCGCTGTCAATGACGATGTTACATCCGTTTTTCAGTTGGCTGCCGGGACGCGACGGCTCATAGTTTTTCATCGCTTTTCCCAGCGTCAATACAGACAAGCGATAACACATATCAAAAGCACCGGCTTCTGCCTTGACGGCACGATTGGTGTTAAGCTGTTTCAGAGAACTGTTACAGAAAGCACCGCTTTTAATCACTCTGACACTATTGGCAAGCGTATATTTTTTTGCCTTGTTTGACGGAAGATAAGCATACAGCTGTGTTTTCTTTTTGTTATACAGGCGCAACCCTTTCTCACTGACAAAATACGGATTATCCTTGTGAACCGTTATCTTATCGCAGAAAAAAGGATTGCTCCGTATCTGACGAACATTTTTCCCCAAGTGAATTCTTTTAATGGTAAATGCCGTAAAGCCGCCGATACCGTCATTCGGATTTAGCTTTTTTCCAATCGTTTCAACAGAGGCGGGAACGACTACTTTATTAACAACAGGCAGCGTTATCTTCTGCTGTGCTAAATCTTCCGGGTCCCATTCAGTCATAATGATAAAGCTCTCTATCGTTTTCACCGGATACCCACCGAGCTTCGACGGAATCCTGATTACGGGGTGCTCTTTTATATAAGCGGAATTTGCTTCACAGTACAGGATAGCAGCAGCGTTGTTTTCCACAGTATAAGTGTAGGTCACACCTCTCACGGTCTTATCATATTCCTTTGTTGCATAGGCTCTGCAGCAGACGGAAACAGCACTCAACGATACCGCGAGTGCCATTAACAGAGAAAGCCATCTTTTCATCATTACACCTTATTTCGTATGTTCGTCGAGGGTTAAGTAATAGGACGGGAGAAAATGCTCGCTGAAATAGCGCACCTCGGGCAAATTGATGGCGGCAATCTTCTGCTCCTGTGCTTTGAGCGCCATCTCAAATTCGCGGTTGCCCATCCGCGTTTCCTCGATACATTTAATCAGCGCGCTGATTTTGTCCGCCGCCTTCACCAGCTGCCACAGTGCCTCATCCTCTGCCTGCTGTTCAAACAGCGGCAGGTAATCGGCGCGGTAATCCTCCGGCAGCATAGCGAGCAGCCGCTGCGCCGCCCCCGCTTCAATGCGCTTATAGACGGTTTTCAGCTCCTCGCTGCCGTACTTCACGGGGGTGGGCATATCGCCGGTGATGACCTCCGTCGTATCGTGAAAGAGCGCGAGCAGCGCGGCGCGCTCGGCATCATAGCTTTTGCCGAACTCTTTGTTGCCGATCAGGGCAAGCGCGTGCGCCAGCACGGCAACGCACTGGCTGTGCTCAGCGATATTTTCTTTTTCGGTGTTATACATCAGCGCCCAGCGGTCAATCCGCTTCATGCGGTTGACCATGGCGAAAAAGTGATAATTCTGTTCCATTATTCCTCAATTCTTGAAAGCTTGATGCCCAGCTCGTCAAGCTGCACCGCGTCGATAGCGGACGGAGCGCCGCTCATCAGCTCGCTGGCATTCTGCACCTTCGGGAAGGCGACGACGTCGCGCAGGGAATCCGCACCGCAAATCAGCATGGCGATACGGTCCAGACCGAGCGCCAGACCGCCGTGAGGCGGCGCCGCATAGTGATACGCATCGACTAAGAAGCCGAATTTTGCGTCAATCTCCTCCTGCGTCATACCGAGCAGCTCAAACATCTTCGTCTGCAGTGCGCAGTCGGTAATTCTCATAGAGCCGGAGCAAAGCTCAACGCCGTTAAGCACAAGGTCAAACGCCTGCGCCTTGACCTTTGATTTGTCGGCATCAAGATAGGGTACGCTTTCCTCCATCGGCATCGTAAACGGATGGTGGGCGGCAACCCATTCGCCGCTCTCCTCGTCCAGTTCAAAGAACGGCATCTCGGTAATCCAGAGGTAATTCCACTTGCCCTCGGGAATGATGTCAAGCTCTTTGGCAATGATTAAACGCAGCGAGCCCATAATGGTGAGCGCTTTTCTCGTCTTATCGGAAATGAGAAAGACGACGTCGCCCTGCTCGGCGCCGAGCTGCTGCAGCAGCGCTTCCAGCTCGCCCTCACGCAGGAACTTGTTAAACGAGCAGCTCGGCTCGGCATCCGCCCAGCGGATATACGCCAGTCCCTTGGCGCCGATGCCCTTGGCGTGCTCGGTCAGCTTATCAATCTTCTTGCGCGTATACTGCGCGGCGGCGTTCTTCGCCACCATCGCTTTGACGGAACCGCCGTCCGCCAGCACGCTCTTAAAGACGACGAATTCCGTTTTGTTCGCCCAGTCGGAAACATCCTCAATCAGCATCTCGTAACGGGTGTCCGGCTTATCGGAGCCGTAGCGGTTCATCGCCTCCTCAAAGGTCATGCGCGGCAGCTTTTCGGCAACCGTAACCCCCAGGGTTTCCTGCATCAGCTTCTGAATAAAGCCCTCCGTCATATCCATAATATCGTCGCAGTCCACGAAGGACATCTCCAGGTCAATCTGGGTGAATTCCGGCTGACGGTCAGCGCGCAAATCCTCATCGCGGAAGCAGCGCGCAAGCTGGATATAACGGTCAAAGCCGGCAATCATCGTCAGCTGCTTATAAATCTGCGGAGACTGCGGCAGCGCATAGAACTTGCCGTTATGCACACGGGACGGCACCACGTAGTCACGTGCGCCCTCCGGCGTGGATTTAATCATCATCGGGGTTTCAATCTCGATGAAATCGTTCGCATAAAAATAGTCGCGGGCGATGCGCGCAATCTTATGGCGCATCAGAATATTCTTCGTCAGCTTTTCGTTTCGAAGCTGCAGGTAGCGGTACTTCAGCGTGACGTCATCGCCGACCTGGTCGCTCTTTTCCACCTCAAACGGCGGCGTCTGCGCCTTGGAAACAATGCGGAAATCGCTGACCATCACCTCGATATCACCGGTCGGAAGGTCAGGGTTTTTGCTCTCACGTTCGGCAACGATACCCTTGGCGGCAACCACCCATTCGGTGCGGGTCGCCTTGGCTTTTTCAAAAATCTCTCTGTCCGTGCTCTCGTTAAAAGAAAGCTGGAGGATGCCTGTTCTGTCGCGCAGGTCGATAAAAATCAGGTTGCCGAGGTCGCGCTGACGCTGCACCCAGCCGAACACGGTGATTTCCTCCCCCACGTTTTTCATATCAAATGTGCCGCAGTAAGCGGTTCTTTTCAGTCCTTTAATTGATTCGCCCATTATTCTGTATCTCCTACTCCGAAAAGTGATTTAAAATCAAATGCCTCGCCGTTGATTTCCAGGTCTTTTAATTGCTCGTCCATACTGATGGCATAAAAGCCTGAAACAAAGGTGGTGAGGTTAATCGGCTGGCTCTCACCCGTTGTCATATTCTTCAGCACGGCTTCGCCGTTTGCCACCTCGTCATCACCGATGACGACGTTATATTTCGCGCCGAGCTTGTCCGCATATTTCATCTGCGCACGGATAGAGCGGTCGTTGAGGTCATAGATAACGGCAAAGCCCTCATCGCGCATATCCTTGGCAATCTCCACCGTTTTGAGCTTCGCCTTATCACCGATAGCGGCGATGAATAAATCCGCTTTGGACGCTTCGGGGAAATCACAGCCCTGCGCCTCCATCACAAGCTGCAGGCGCTACAGCCCCATACCGAAGCCAAGCGACGGCGTTGGCTGCCCGCCGAGCTCCTCAATCAGCCCGTCATACCTGCCGCCGCCGCAGACGGTACCCTGCGCGCCGATGGAATCGGCAATAAATTCAAAGACGGTTTTGGTATAATAGTCCAGTCCGCGGACAATCTGCGGATTGACGGTATATTCAATGTGCATCGCATCAAGATACTGCTTCACGCTGTCAAAATGGCTGCGACAATCCTCGCAGAGATAATCGAGAATTTTCGGCGCGCCGGCAGCAAGCGCCTTATCCTCGGGGCTCTTGCAGTCGAGCAGGCGCATCGGGTTACGCTCAAGGCGCTCCTGACAGGTTGCGCAAAGCTGCTCCTTATATTGCATAAAATATTCCTTAAGCGCCTCGTGGTATTTCGCGCGGCACTCCGGGCAGCCGATGGAGTTGACGGCCAACCGAAGACCCTGAAGGCCGCACCTCTTCAGCACGTCCAGGGCCAGGGCGATGACCTCGGCGTCGATGGTGGCGTCCTTCGCGCCGAAGACCTCGACCCCGTGCTGGTGGAACTGCGCCAGCGAGTGAAGAACAAACTGCTGAAGCGTACTGAAATCAAGACCACCTACCGCACACTGCGGATGAAGATTGACATCCTCAACCTCCAGTGGCGGACCGTCACCACACCCTCCGGCCTGACAGTCTATGTGGCGGAGGCAGTATAAAGTATTAACCCATCAAAAAAAACGACAAGCATTATGAGTACAAGAGCAACAATCAGAATCAAGGAGAAGGTTCGTCTGAACCTCGACAGTAAGCGACTGACAAACTGCGTGATTACCCTCTACCACCACTCAGACGGCTACCCCGACGGAGTGGGC
>CALGGQ010000223.1 GCA_937915775.1 uncultured Clostridia bacterium
AGTTCAGACGTGTGCTCTTCCGATCTGAAACGGTATACAAAACCGGCGACTTAGTGAAGGAAAACGAGCGCGGCGAGCTGCTTTACCTCTGCCGCAAGGATTACCAAATTAAGCATATGGGCTACCGCATTGAGCTCGGCGAAATTGAGGCCGCGGCAAGCGCGGTGGAGGGCGTGCAGGAATGCGCCTGCCTTTACGACGAACAAAACGACCGTCTTATCCTGTTTTACACCGCAAAGCGCTGTAAGGAGGACAGGCTGCTGGCTGCCCTGTCAGAAAAGCTGACGGCGTATCTGATGCCGAATCAGGTCTGCAAGCTGGCGACGATGCCGCACAACCAAAACGGAAAAATTGACAGAAAGCTGCTGAAATCGCAGCTTTAGAGGAGAGAATTATGACCGAAACCATCATTAACATCATTAAGAAAGTGAAACCCGCTGCCAACATCACCGAAAGCACGAAGCTGCTCGAGGATAAGGTGCTGGATTCACTGGCGATGATTGCGCTCGTTGCCGAGCTGAGCGACGAATTTGAC
Organism: uncultured Clostridia bacterium; assembly: GCA_937915775.1. Lineage (GTDB taxonomy): Bacteria > Bacillota > Clostridia > Oscillospirales > Acutalibacteraceae > Eubacterium_R. The sequence goes on from CALGGQ010000223.1 coordinate 536, forward strand.
GTGGACATCACCGCGCAGCACATCATCCCCGAAAATTTTGAAACCGTCGGCGCGATTGCCGCTTTAATGGAAAGGCTTGAGGACGAGGATTAACCGATGATAAGCTATACCTCCTTCGCCTTTTTCCTCCTGTATTTCGGGATAACGTACATCCTGTATACGCTGATTGCGAAGCCGTATAAATGGTGCGTGCTGCTGGCAGGCTCCTGGGTGTTCTATTTCGTTTCGGCAAAGGGGCATATTCTGCCGCTGATTGCCGCCACCCTCATCGTCTGGGGCGCGGCGCTCGGGATTCAGAACGTCTCGGATGTGTTCAAAAAGAAGAAAAAAGGACTCCCGCGTGAGGAGCGCAAGGCGCTGAAAAAGAAATACGGCGCTTATAAAACCTTTTTGCTGACCGGCGGCGTAATCGCCACCGTTGCTATTTTGTTGGTGTGCAAATACGCCGGCTTCTTTACGGAAACGGCAAATTCGCTGTTTCATCTGGATTTAAAGGAGCTGAGCGTGGTGCAGCCGCTCGGCATCTCGTTTTATACGCTGCAAGCGGTCAGCTACCTTGCCGACGTTTATAACGGTAAATACGAGGCGCGGAAAAATCCGCTGCGCGTGTCGCTCTATCTGTCCTTTATGCTGACGATTGTGGAGGGACCGTTTGCGCGGTACGACAACCTCGGCTTTGAGCTGGAGCAGTGCAGCAGCTTTGACAGACACCGCTTTGAGCGCGGCGTGCAGCGCATTCTCTGGGGCTTGGTGAAAAAGGTTATCATTGCCGACCGCGCTGCAGAATTCGTCAACGCTGTTTTTGATTACCACGAGGCATACCGCGGTATCGTCGTGATTTTCGGCATTTTATTTTACACGCTGCAGCTGTACTGCGAATTCTCCGGCGTGATGGATGTGATGTGCGGCATGGGCGATATGCTGGGCATTACCGTGCCGGAAAACTTTGCCCGTCCGTTCTTTGCCAAATCCATCAACGATTTCTGGACGCGCTGGCATATGACGCTCGGCGCATGGCTCAGAGATTACATTTTCTACCCGATTTCGTTTTCCAAGCCGTTTATGAACGCGGTGAAATCGGCGCGGAAAAAGCTGAACCCCTACTATGCCAACCTGATTCCGACTGCCGTTGCGCTGTTCGTCGTCTGGTTTACCAACGGCTTCTGGCACGGCTCAGGCTGGAAATACATCGTATATGGGCTGTATTATTATGTACTGATGATGGTCGGGATGTTCTTAGAACCGCTGTTTGCCAAGCTGTGCAACAAGATACACCTTGACCGTGAAAAGAATAAGGCGTTTGCGCTGTTTCGCATGGCGCGCACCTTCGTTATCGTCAACATCGGCATGCTGATTTTCCGCGCCGATACGCTGGAGCAGGCGTTCTCGATGCTGCGCTCCGTGTTCCGCGGGCTGAATCTGAAAGCCATGCTGCCGGGCAGCGGCAACGGCTTCGGGCTCGATTTGTTTGACTACGCCATTATTGTGCTTGGCACGCTGCTGGTATTTGCCGTAGGTGTGCTCGGCGAAAAGAAAATTGATATCAGGGAGAAAATCACCTCGCTGCCGTTTGCGGTGCGCTTCATCGGCTATCTTGCCGCGGTGCTGGTCATCGTGCTTGCCGGTGCTTACGGCGAGGGCTACGGCGTGGTGGATTTGATTTACGCGAATTTTTAAAGAATGAAATTACTGGATGCTAACAAGGGCAACGCAAAGCCCTTTCTCAGAATCGCGGCGTTTCTGCTGGCGCTGATTGTCATCATTGAGGCGCTGTCGCTCACCGTTTTTTCCAAGGGTGCCGCCGCGACGTACAACAATAAATACGCCAATCAGTTCTCCTTTTTGCAGGAGCCTGACGATTCCGTGCAGCTCGCTTTTATCGGCGACAGCAACATTTATTCCGCCGTCGTGCCGATTAAGCTGTGGGAGTGGTGCGGCCTGACAAGCACGATTATTGCCGCGCCGAAGCAGACGCTGCACCAGAGCTATCACCTGCTGGAGGATTTGTTTGAAAAGCAGTCGCCGCAGTATGTGGTAGTGGAAACGGATATGTTTTACCGCGATAAGCCTATCCGCGAGGACGACACCGTTATCGTGGAAAGCGAAAAGCCGCTTGATGTGGTGTTTGACACGCTGGATCCCAGCAGCTTTGAGGACGTAATCAAGGGCGCTGCGCCGGTGTTCACCTTCCACGATAAGTGGAAAAGCCTGCTGCGCGGCAAAAAGGTGCCGCCGAAGGACGCGAACGCGCACGGCTACCATCTGAGCCTGACGGTCAGAAAATTTAAGCTGAAGGACTATATGAAGCCGGCCGACATCGCCGACCCGATTAAAAAGAAGGATGCAAAACAGATTGACGCCATCGTTTCCCTCTGCCGCCGCAACGGCGCCGAGGTTGTCTTCGTCACAGCGCCCTCGCCCGTGTTCTGGAGCTATGAGCGCCATAACGCGACGGCGCAGCTCGCCAAGCAGTACGGCGCGGACTATATCGACTACAATCTGATGTGGGACGAGCTGGGGCTGTCCTCGCGCAAGCATTTCCGCGATAAAGGACATCACCTCAACTATTTCGGCGCAAAGCTCGTCACGAAGCAGTTCGGCGGCTATGCCCGTCACACGCTGAAGCTGAAAAGCCTGAAAAACGACGCACGCTACTCCTACTGGGACGACAGCACGGAAGCCTTCAAGGAGGATGTGGACGCGCTGATAGCCAAAATAAACGAAACAACGGAAGCGTAATGCTTCCGTTTTTCTGTTTGCATAATAACCGTAAATATGCTACGATGGGGATAAGAAAGGAATAAAATGGAGGCGACGTTTACATGAAAGCGAACGGGAAGAAAAAAGGACTGAAAATCGCGGTCAGTCTGGTCTGCGGCGCGGTGGCTGCCGTGCTTGCCGTCGGGCTGGTAACGGCGAAAACAGGCTTCACCGGCAAGGACTACACCATACCCGAGCTGGATTTGAGCATTGCCGGCGACACGGACGAAGCATACCGCTACCTGTATGAGCTGTACACGGTGGACGCCTCCGCCGACTATCTGGCGCACCCGGACAGCGTCCTGCTAAAAAACGGCAGCATCCTCACGGTGTATCCGAAAGGGCACGGCAAGGGCGCGATTCAGAACAAAATCAGTACGGACGGCGGCGTTAGCTGGACGGAAAGCCTTGTCGCCACGCCGCAAAGCTGGGAGGACTCACTGGAAACGCCGACGATTTACCGCCTGCAGTTTACGGACGGCAAAACGGCGGACAAGCTCGTGCTGATTTCCGCCAACCCAAAATGGCCGAATATGACCACGCCCGGCGGCTTTAACTGCTCCGTCTCCTCCGATGAGGGGCAGACCTGGACGGAATTTGAGCGCTTTTACGATAAGGATTCCGATACGCCGGTGGTGCCGATTGTGGCGATGGCGAGCCTCACGCAGCTCAAGGAAAACGGCAAATTCGTTGACAAATGGATGGGCTTTTTTCACGACGCGGATTTTTACAACTACAAAACCATTCTGACCTTTGACGACGCCGGCAACCCGCACTGGAGCAAGCCCGAAAAGTATTTCAGCGCGTACCGCGACACTGAAAAGGAAGCGAAAATGTGCGAGGTGGAGGTTATCCGCAGTGAAAACGGAACGGGCGACGAGCTCTGCCTGCTTGCGCGCTCCAACACCAAGAAGATGAATTCCCTCATCGCCTTTTCCCATGACGAGGGCGCCACCTGGAGCGAGCCGCAAACCGTGCCCGCCGCGCTGAACGGCGAACGTCACAAGGCGGAGTGGCTGCCGGACGGCAGGCTGTTCATCACCTTCCGCTCGATTGAACGCGGCAAAAAGGCTGCCCAAAACGCGCCGTTCAAGCTCTTTAACAGCAAAAAATGGATCAGCGAAGGCTGGGTTGCCTGGGTCGGTACCTACGACGATCTGAAAAACGGCACCGAGGGGCAGTACCGCATCAAGCTGGCGCACATCTACCAGGACGGGCAGACAGCGCCCGCCTACACCGCCAACCCCGACACCGGCTACTGTGGCAACGTCGTGCTGCCGAACGGTACCGTTATGACGGCAAGCTACGGCAAATTCTCCCCAACGGAAACGACGGCAGACGGCAAGTATAAAACCTACATCTGCGCCAAGCGCATCAACCTTGCCGACACCGACAAGCTCGCCGCCGAACAGCAGCCATGAAAAAGTTTGCCAAGTGGATAGTGGTTAGTGGCTAGTGATTTGTATTGCACAAAAACCGGTCACTGACCACTGCATTTGCTTTGCAAATTCTAATTTATCAACCCAATAAAAAGGCGGCTGCGTTGAAACGCAACCGTCTTTTTATAACGCCTTGGGGAATCAGAACCACTGCTTGTCGCCGACAACATAGGTGCTGTCAAACTCATCGTCCGACTTTGTCAGGTACATAATACCCTCTACCAGACCGATAACCGCCATAATGCCGGGGCCGATGCCGACGGCAAACGCGCCGATGATGGACACCAGCAGCATAATCACGCCTGCCTTGGTATAGCCAAGATAGAACTTGTGAATACCCAGCGTGCCGAGGAAAATGGCAAGCAGACCGGCAACCAGCTTTTCCTTGGATTTAGACGGCAGTCTGCCGCCCTGCGGTGCCGCATAGGCTGCCTGGTTAAACTGCGGCTGCGCCTGATAGGCGGGCTGCGTCGGCGCCTGGTACTGCGGCGCTGCCTGATAAACAGGCTGCTGCGGCTCCACCGGTGCCTGATACACGGGCTCCTGCGGCTCTACCGGCGCCTGATACACGGGCTCCTGCGGTGTTTCTGTTTGCGGGAAAGTGTTGTCAAATTCGTTCATACGAATCCCCTCCTTATTTTGTTAGTTTTATTGTACCTGATATGTCCGTTATTGTCAATAACGCCGTTTCCATTCCGTAACCGACGGCTGAGATTTTATTTGACAAATCACGCCCGTCTCTATATAATATGTGATACAGGTCTCCGTAGCTCAGCAGGATAGAGCGTTCGCCTCCTAAG
>CALGGQ010000224.1 GCA_937915775.1 uncultured Clostridia bacterium
GTCATAGCGCTGCCCTTAAATTATTCTTTTATAAGCTCGTCGTAAAAGTCGAAGCAATCAAAGGTTGCAAAATAATCTTTTGGTGTTTCGGCACGTCTTATGAGCTGATAGCTTCCGTCCTCTTTCAAGAGGATTTCAGCGCTCTTGAGCTTACCGTTATAGTTATAGCCCATGGAGAAACCGTGTGCGCCGGCGTCGTGGATAAAGAGCAAGTCGCCCATATCAATTTTCGGCATCACGCGGTCAATGGCAAACTTGTCGTTATTTTCGCAAAGCGAGCCGGTGATATCGTACTTGTGAACAGCGATTTCGTCCTCCTTGCCGAGCACGGTGATGTGGTGATAAGCGCCGTACATCGCAGGGCGCATCAGGTTAACGGCGCAGGCGTCCACACCGATATACTCCTTGTGCGTGTGCTTTTCGTTAATCGCCTTCGTAATCAGCGCACCGTAGGGACCGAGCATATATCTGCCGAGCTCCGTGCAGATAGCAACGTCCGTAATGCCGTTTTCCACCAGAATGCTGTCATAAGCGCGCTTCACACGCTCGCTGATTTCGTTAATGTCGTTCGGGTCCTGATACGGATAATACGGAATACCGATACCGCCGGAAAGGTTGACATACTTAATCGTAATGCCTGTGCGCTCCTTGATGTTCACAATCAGCTTGAACAGGATTTTCGCGAGCTTCGGATAATAGTCGTTCGTTACCGTATTGGAAGCCAGAAACGCGTGAATACCGAATTCCTCAACCCCGAGGTCCTTTAAAATTCTGTACGCCTCATAAATCTGCTCCGTCGTCATACCGTATTTCGCGTCCGCCGGCGTATCCATAATATCATTGGAAATGTTGAAAACGCCGCCCGGATTGTAACGGCAGAACATCTTTTTCGGCAGCCTGCCGAGCGCTTTATGTACTTTGGCAATCTGCGTGATATCGTCAAGGTTGATGATGCCGCCGAGACTGTCGCAATATTCGTATTCATCCGTCGGTGTATCGTTAGACGAAAACATAATCTCATCGCCCGTAATGCCGAGGGATTTTGCAATCATCAGCTCCGTTTTGGACGAGCAGTCACAGCCACAGCCATGCTCGTGCAGGAGCTTGACGATAAACGGATTCGGCGTTGCTTTTACCGCAAAATATACCTTAAAGCCCTTGTTCCAGGAGAACGCCTCTTTCAGCGCTTCCACGTTTTCAATAATCCCCTTTTCGTCGTAAAGATAAAACGGCGTCGGATAGTCTTTCGCAATCTCCTGTGCTTTTTCCAGGCTGACAAAAGGAATTTTTTCTAAATACCTGTCCTCTTTAAAAATCATTTGCTCAGAGCCTCCTCTATGTATTGTTTAATCACTTGAGTTCCCTCTCCGTTAAGCGCAGAGAACGGAATTATCGGAGCGTCCTTTGCCGCAAGCAGCTCCGTTTTGCTTTCTTCCAAGCGTTTTTTGTATTCTTTTACCTTCAACTTGTCCGCCTTTGTCATCACGATGATAAACGGGATTCCCTTTTGCTGCAGGAAATCAATCATATGGTAATCATCGTCCGACGGTTTGTGGCGCATATCCACGAGCTGCACGACCAATTTCAGATTTCTCTCAGACTGAAAGTAGCCCTCCATCAGTTCGGC
>CALGGQ010000225.1 GCA_937915775.1 uncultured Clostridia bacterium
TGAGGAAGCCGAGCAGCTCAAACGCGAGCTGACAGGCGAACTGATTGAATACCGCGACTGTAAGCTGATGGCGGAAAAGCTCTCTAAGCAAACGGACGGCTTCGGACGTTATGTCCGTCAGCCCGAGGGCGGCTGGGTGAATTACGATTACGAGCGCTTTCATGAGGGCGACGAGCTGCTGAATGCCTATATCAATGCAGCAGGCAAGGCAATGCGCCGCCTGCCGCCTCCTATTGAATCCTTTAAGGTAATTGTGGCAAAGAAATTTGTGAACGTTGCTTCAAAGGTCAGAACGGTGATGCGGAAGCTGTGGAGCGGCAAAAAGGTACAGTTTGTGTCGCTGTTTGACGGCGCGCAGTCCAAAAGCGATTTGGTTGCCACCTTCCTTGCTGTGCTGGAGCTTGCCAAGACGAAGCGCATTACCATTGACGGCGATATGGTGAATCCTACCGTGCAGATGGTGAAGGATGTGGAAACGGATACGGAAAATATTGACGGTGAGGTAGATATTGTTGAATAAATCGGAAAATTTGATTGCAGCCCTTGAAGCGATGCTCTTTGCAGCGGGCGACCCGGTGGAAACCACCAAGCTTGCCGAGGTGCTGGAACTGGATATAGAAACCGTAACGAAGATGCTCGGGCACCTCAGCGCGCTCTATGATGAGCGCAATTCCGGCTTAATGCTTGTCAGAATTGATAACAAATATCAGCTTTGCACGCGCGAAGCGTATAGCGAAGAGGTACGCAAACTGCTGGAGATCAAAAAGAATACGCCGCTGTCAAACGCTGCATTTGAAGTGCTTGCCATTATTGCGTATAACAAGACGGTAACGCGCTCGTTTATTGAACAGGTAAGAGGCGTTGACTGCTCCGGTCCGATTTCTTCCCTTGTGCAAAAGGGCTTGATTGAGGAAAAGGGCAGGCTCGATTTACCCGGCAGACCGCTGATTTACGGCACGACGGACAGATTTTTGCGCTGCTTCTCGCTGAATTCTCTGGACGATTTGCCGGAGCTTCCGAAAACAGAGGAGGTCGAGCAGTTGAATAAGGATAATGCACAAACCTCGCTGTTTGATGAGGCGCAGCAGGAGGAGGCGACCGAGGAATAAATGAAAGTATTTCTGATTGTATCATCACCGGCACCACCAATTGCCGTAACATTGTCTCTATCAGATGTGTAAATATAATCGTTTCCTGTATATTTGATACCATATAAATCAAAAGCGGCCTGAACCTTTCCACTTTCTCCATCACCACCA
>CALGGQ010000226.1 GCA_937915775.1 uncultured Clostridia bacterium
GTTACATTGAATTCGTGAGGCGTCATTGAACCGCAGGAATAACCGGCATATTCACCGTTTACCCAAACCTCCAGCGCAGCCTTACACGCGCCGAAATGCAGGAACACTTCCCTGTCCTTCCAGTTTTCCGCTACAGTGAAGGTACGACGATAGAAGCCGATTTCCTGCATACTGTGGTCAATCGACGGAATTTTCGACTTGGAACGGCTGAACGCCCTCGGATAGGTGCTGGCATAATAATACGGCGCACCGTAACCTTTCAGCTGCCAGACAGACGGCACTTCTATCGTGTCCCACTCTTTATCGTCAAAATCCGCTTTTTCAAAGCCCTCGTGCTGTTCTGCAATGCCTCTTACCCAGAGGAATTTCCACGTGCCGTTCAGACTCTGTTTGTATGGAGAATCGCCGCCGAGCGCACTCTCAACATCATCAAACGGCATTGCAATCGCATGGCCGTCCTCCTTGTTATCCTTGATATGCTGCGGGTCCTCCCAGATGAATTTGTAGCTCATAATAACACTCCCGAAAGATATATAGTAATATAATAAAATATTTTAAATATAAAGTCAATTCTATGGCATCAAAAAGGAAAAATTATGCATAAAAGGCAGAAGCCTCCGCACACTATGAATGCGGAGGTGATAATATGACGTCAAAGGAATTACAGTATGTGGAGGATGCGCTCGGTCACGAGCAGTATATTCAGACACAGTGCTGTGAAACTGCCAATCAACTGCAGGATGCGCAGCTGAAAAACGCGGTACGCGGTATGGAGCAGAAACATCAGCAGATTTTCAACAGCTTTTTATCATTATTAAATTAAGGAGTTATTATGCAGGATAAGGATTTAATGCAGAATATGCTGCTTCTGGAAAAAGGCGTATGCGATTTATATATGCACGGCTCCATTGAAGCATCCACCCAGAACATCAACCAGGCGTTCAAAACAGCACTGAACGAATCGCTGACGATGCAGGACAGCATCTATCAGCAGATGTCCGCTAAGGGCTGGTACAGCGCCGATACTGCCGAGCAGGATAAAATTAATCAGGCAAAGCAGAAGTTCAGCAATATGCAGGCAACCTCTTGAAAATAGAATAGTTCGGGAATATAATAGAGCCATAGGGAGGGAAACCTATGGCTCTTAATACAAATAAAGCACTGCGAAATCAGGTGATGTATCAGGTTTTCGTGCGCAATTACAGCAAGGAAGGTACCTTTGAAAAGGTGCGCGAGGATTTGGGTAGAATGAAGGCGCTCGGCGTTGATATCATCTGGCTGATGCCAATTCACCCTATTGGAAAAGTTAAGCGCAAGGGCACGCTTGGCTCGCCGTATGCCATCAGCGATTACCGCGCTGTGAATCCCGAATTCGGAACACTTGATGACTTCAAGCGTCTGGTAGACGCCATTCATGAAAACGGAATGAAGTGTATCATTGACGTTGTTTATAATCACACATCGCCCGATTCCGTTCTTGCCGCCGAGCATCCGGAGTGGTTTTACCGCAAGGCAGACGGCAGCTTCGGGAACCGCGTAGGCGACTGGAGCGATATTATTGATTTGGATTATGGCAACGAAGCGCTTTGGGATTATCAGATTGAAACGCTTAAGTATTGGGCGGAAATCGTTGACGGTTTTCGCTGCGATGTGGCGCCGCTGGTGCCGATTGCCTTTTGGGAAAAAGCGCGAAATGAGGTAGCAAAGGTCAGAGAGAACTGCATCTGGCTGAGTGAATCCGTTGAGCCGGGTTTCATCACCGCGATGCGTGAACAGGGCTATTTTGCCGCCTCCGACGGTGAGATGTACCGCGCCTTTGATATCTGCTATGATTATGATATTGCGGATGAATATAACGCGCTTTTTAACGCAGACGGAACCCTGCAGGATTATGCGGCAGCGGTCAACCGTCAGGAATACATATATCCCGAAAACTACGTCAAGCTGCGTTTTCTTGAAAATCACGACAGACCGCGAGCGCACAGGTTGATTCCCGATGAACGTTCTCTCGTCAACTGGACGGCGTTTCTGTTTTTCCAGAAGGGATTAACCTTGCTCTATAACGGGCAGGAATTCGGCGCAACGCATCTCCCCTCTTTATTTGACCGTGATACTATCCTTATGCAGCCGGAAAACGGACCGGATTTATCCCCGCTCATCGCCAAGCTTTCCGCTATCAAGCATAGCCCTGTTTTTACCGACAGCTCTTATCGGGTAACGGCTGTAGATGATGGTTGCCTGACTGCTTTTCACAAAGGAATAGTGAGTTGTGCCTACGGCATTTTCGCCCTTGACGGAAAACCGCACACGATCAAAACAGACCTGCTCCCCGGCATTTACCCCAATGCCATAACAAATGATAGCATTGAAGTATCTAACGGCGAAATTCAATGTGACGGTACACCGATTATCATATTATAATAAAAAGCCACCATCGGTGGCTTTTTCTATTCGTCAAACTCGTATTCAATGATATCGCCCGGCTGACAATGCAGCGCTTCACAAAGGGCAATCAGTGTGGAAAAACGAATCGCACTGACGTGACCGTTTTTCAGTTTGGATAAATTGACATTGGCAACGCCGACCTTTTCGGAAAGCTCGTTCAGGCTCATTTTACGGTCAGCCATTACTCTGTCAAGCCGCAAGACTATTTTTCCCATATGCTCACCGCCTTAAAGAGTTTCATCGGATTCTTTCTGCAGCTCCGCACCGTAGCGGAATACCATTGCCAGAATGAATACGACGGCGAGTACCAAGATACCCTCTAAATTCAGCGACAGCTCAAAAACACCGCTGATAACACGCTGCCACATGGCTTCCGTGAACATTGACAGCACGATGACAGGAATGAGCGACCAGCCGAAGCGTTCAATCCCCTTCACCACGTTCTCGGCAAACGGCGTATCACAAGTCTTAAGCGCCTTCATCAGAGCTTTCAGCATATACAGCATTGCCGTAATCGCAGCCAGATAAAGAACAGCTGAAATCATGGAACCAACCAGCTTATTACCGGTGAATACCTTTTTGCCTGTCTTTGCCTGGATGCTGACGCCATTCTCTGTTTCTTTGATGGATAATTCATCAATGTCCTCATCATTGATTGCAATGCCATTCGCTTTTTCAGGCGTCAGGCTCTGTGTGTCAATATCGGTTGCCTTATCCAGCACGCCCTTGAACTTGCCGAAGAAATGATCAGTAGCGTCAAGACTGATGTCCGTAGACACCGTAGCGCTCACCTCGTCCATCGGCAACACTACCGTGGCAATAGTAGCGCCGACGGATACGACCATTGTTGCGATAACAGCAATCATCAACAGGATGGAAATCACATAGCCGATGGTACCGGCAGTATTGATTTTGGATTTAATGGAATTGTTCATTTTTCTACCCCCAATGAATTAAATCAATTATTTTACGTTTATCGTTAATTGGAGTATAGCATACAAAAATACGTTTGTCAATAGTTTTTTAACGTTTTTCGTTAATTTTTTTATATTTTTGAAAAAAGCCTGCCAAATGGCAGGCTTAATATAATGTTATAATATACTAACTGATATTTTGCAGATTCACAACATTAATCTGGTTGGTATAAACGACCTTTAAATCGCCGTTTTCATCATAATAGCTGACGTAACCTCTGGCAGCATAGTTCGTGGCGGCGCTCATCCTTTTGAAGTTAACCACATATTGACCGTCGTCATACAGCATATCAAAGCGGCTGGTTACCATTTTATTATTCAGCGTGAGGCGCATCGATGACGGATTGAAGGACGCCGCTTTCTTATAGTAAAACGCGATACCGATTTCCTCATAGTCACAACCCTGCGGAATATCCCCCATCATAATGAAGTTGCCGACATTAGCATCGCCGTCATATTCATAATAAAGTGTAACAGACGGCAATCCGTCAGAAGCAACCGGCTTTGGATAGGTTTGCGTTTCCTTCTCATCATAGACGGCGATGATTGACACATCCTCACCGTTTCTCAACGCGGAAAGCACCGCTGCATTGCTGTATTCCCACCTGCCGTTGGTATGACCGTAGCTGTACGGAACCTCGGGCAGCAGCGCTGCTACGGAGGTAACATCGTTCCATTCCTCTACTGTTTTATTGACATACGATTTAATCTGACCGTCAAGGCAGACAAACGACAGTGTGGCATCCGCAGCGGTTGTAAAGCGCGCCAAAACATCGGTATTTGAGGTCATCGGGAAGGTATAGGTTTCCTCATCGGAAAGGTAACGCTTTGTCGTCTTTTCGTACCATCCGAGGAAAGTACTGCCGTTTGCGGGCATTGCCTGCAGGGTTACCTCCGTGCCGAAAACAGTCTGCCGTTTGCCTGCCAGCGTCGTTTCACCGTCAATCGTAACCGTTGCGCTGCCGCCCGGTGAATAAGACAGTGATAGGTTCAGATACGGCACCAGCTCGTCAATCGCCGTCAGAATCTCGGCAACCCGTTCATCCACCTTATCCTGCGGATACTGGAGATAATCACCCTCCTCCAGCGGATAATAGCGCTGCGCTGCGCTGTCCATTAGCTGATAGGAATCGCTTGTATAATCAGCGGCTTCAATATTCTCCGCCATATCGGCTGCGGCAACAAGCGCGGAAATATCGTTATCAAACTGCGTATTTCGGTCATTGCAGACCGCGCAAATTTCCGTGTACGCATCCGCCTGTGCATCATAGGACAGCGTATCGTAGGTATGGTGCCCGTAAGCATCAATCGCCTCATAGGAAGCCTTATTACAGCGTGTGCAGGAATACTTTGTGATACCCTCGGTAAAGCAGGAAGGCTGATACAGCACAGAAGCGACATAATCATGACCGAGCGCATCAATCGGTTCCGTATAAATATTCTCACAGACGGAGCAGACATACGTTGTTTCGCCGTCAGCAGTACAGGTTGGCTGCATCGTCACCGATGAGGAATAATCGTGATGGAACGCATTATTGCTATAGCAGGGATTGGCAAGACGCTCGTTATATTCCGTCTTAGCTTGCTCCAAATCGCCGAGGAATATTTTTTCACCGTTATTAATATAGTCATCCACCATACAGTGAACGGTTTCGTTATCCAGCGTATCGTCGCCGTTGACGCCGGTACTGATGATACTGAATCCGTTTTTAATCAGGCTCAACCAGTTACCTGAGGCAACATTCAGTGCGCCCTTGACCACCTCGAGAAATACATCGGTGGAAAGCAGTGCACTGTCGCCCTGAATATGGCGCAAACCCGTACAACCGATCATCGCTTTTGAGGACATCGAGCTGCTGGAACTCAGCAGATTGGACTGCACCTCCAGCGTATCGACCTTCGTCATATTGGAGAGCGCATAGTCGCCGATTTTGGCAACATCCTCTTCAATGACAATGCGCGTCACATCCGTCCTGCCGGCAAAAGGTCCTTCTGCGGCGCTCGGATAATCCGGCGTGTAAGCAAGATTATTGCCGTCGCCAGTGATATAAAGCACCTTATTATCTTTATCAATAATGTAATACGCGGTGTTGGTACCGTCCGTCAAAACACCTCTTTCAAAATACCGCAGTTCCTCCGCAAAAGCCGATAGACCGACGGAGCAAACAGCCGAAAGAAGCATGAGGAAAGCCAGCAAAAGAGAAAGCGTCTTTTTCATATGCATCACCCGTCTTTAGATTTTTCCATCTTAATTATAAAACATTTTGAACAAATTGTAAAGAAATTTCTTAAAAGAAAATAAACCTGCATAATGCAGGTTTACTTTATAACGTTTGATTCATAATGTCCGCCACCGTCTGCGGCTGTTCATAGATAAAGAAATGGTTGCTGCCGACGGTGATATAGCGGATTGGCTTGACAAAACGGTTCTGCCATTTTTCAGCTGCTTCGGTCGGTACATCGAGCGGAGAATACATCATCGTAACAGGTAGGTCAAGCTGCCTGTCATTTGTCAAGCGATAGGAAGCAATCAGTCGGTAATCCGCGCGAATGGAATTGAAAATCATCTTCCTGAAAAAGCGGTTCGTTAATCGCTTCTCATCCCCTGCCTGAAAGCTGCCGAATTCAATCAGCTTTTCAAAAAAGGCTTCATCGTCAAGCGCTGCATAGTCCATACTGCTCCAATGCTCACCGGGCGCCTCGTGCGAAGCGATGAAAAGGTGCTCCACAGGGGTATGCAGATATTGGTTCAGCAGCAGCTCAAACGCGACCACACTGCCCATGCTGTAACCGAAAATGGCAATACTCTCCCCTGCTGCTGCGGCATTAATCTGCTCGGCAATGTCTTGCGCCATCGCGTCAAAGGAGGGATAAAACGGCTCGTTGATACGCGTACCGTGCCCTGCATATTCCAGCGGACACAGCGTGATATCCTCTTTCAGATACGGCTGCAGCTGCTCAAAAACTGCCGCTTTACCGCCGGCATACGGAATACAAAATAACTGCATAACGGTTTACTCCGGCGTAACGCTCTCATAGCGAACGGCAATTTTGCCGTCCTTATCACACAGGACAGAAGAATTACCGGTCGATTGCATAATCTGATTGTATACGATGAAATGAAGCCCGTTTACTCTGTAGCTAAAGGTCTTCTTATTCAGCTTTGCCGTTGATTCGCTGCCATCACAGTTGAAAACCATCGTCTGCTTTTTGCTGACCTGATATTCATAAGTAAAAGCGTCTGCTGCACTGTTTTCGTAAACGACTTCGCCGTTATCAATCACGGCAAGGAAATTCTGATTGCCGAGCTTGGTGATATCGGTTTGAATACCGAGCGCTTCCAGTTGCTCCTGACACTGCTTCGTCCAGACGGCGGATACGTTTCCGTCAGACTGAATAAAGACGGTTGTATGCTGCGTCGGAACAGACTGCAGCAGCATCGGCGCCGTAAAGGAGGTGCGCATTTTAGCAATCTGCTCCTTTAAGGCATACTGTTCAATCGTTTCCTGCGTGTTGTAGCCCTTATCGCGGCAATCGGTATACTGCTTTTTCGTCACCAGATAGTCAGCGATATAATCCGTAACTTTAACCGCGCCGCGCACGTTAAGATGGTCCTTATCGTATAAATCGTGCTGATAGTCAAGGTCGGCAGCCTTAAAGTATTCATCGGTATTGAAATCAAAATAGTCAATCCCGTATTTCTCGGCAACCGTCTGACAGTACTTGTAACCCTCTAAATCCCATGAGGTTTTCGGGGTTTTAATCAGCAGAATTTCAATATCACGCTTTTGGCATTCCTCAATGAGCTTATTAAGATAATTCGCTTCCAGCTCGAAGAACCATTCGGGGTGCACATCCTTATCGTTTTCAATCAGGAATTTTTCATAGCTAATGACGGGCGTATAAATCTTATTGGAAAACTTAAAGCCGTTAAACAGAACGCGATCGTGCTCGCCTCCGAAGTCCACCTCGTCAAGCTCGTTCCAGCGCGTATGGTAATTATACAGACCGAACAAGTAACTCGTGAACATATCGAGGAAGCTGTTATCCTCGTTTTCGGGCGTTCTGACATAGCGGCAGTAATCCCAAATCGCTTTGTACTTGTAAACAGAGGGGCGCATCAGCGCGATGCTCTTGCGATAGGCAGCGTCCTCCGCAGGGTCATTATTATGCACCATACTCATATCAATGACTACGGATTTGACATTCCTCTGGCGCTGCAGCACCTCTAAAAAGCGGTAATAATTCGAGAGAATCGAGTTTCTCGACCCGCCGAACACATAGGAATAAATGCCGTAATTCTGATATAGCTCCATCGTGTCAATCGCGTGAACAATCTGGCTGGAGCCGAAGAACAGCGCTTCAATCGAATCCTTCGGGCATTCATAATAGGTGTCGTTCACATCGGTTTCGGCATTACCGGTATACCATTTCGGCTGAAAAACACTGCTCACCATTCCGAACAGAAAGACAAAAATCAGCAGAAACGCCAGCGTTTTAACCGCAGTTAATAATCTCTTATGCTTCATCATATCATCGCCTTAATACGCCATATAAACGAAGGACGAAGCCTCATAGCCCATACCGTAGATACCGAAAATGAGAATGGCAAATACAAGCGCCATATAAAGCGCCCAGCGTATCGGCAAATTCTGCTTGTTAATCAGTCCTCTGACGGAAACCTCGCCCTGCTTCTGCAGGTGCGCTACCAAGCCGAATACGGCGATGGCAATAGCGGCAACGGTGATGTCCTTCGCATCCATACCGAAATCGAGAATATGATCGTTAAAGATTGACCACGGGTCAATATCCGTGAACACACGCTTAAAAATGCGCGCGCTGTCCATCAGGGAGCCGGGTCTCGTCAGCAGTCTGCCGCCCGCAAAAATCAGCGTAGTCCGCGCCATACGGAAATAGCGGAAGCCCGTCGTTTCCGTATTAATATGCAGCTTCTGATTGAGGTTTTTGAAATCCTCCTCAAATGTGACGGACATAAATATCATAAAGGAATAATACAGTCCCCAGGAAACGTAGGTAATGCCGGTGCCGTGCCATACGCCCGTCAGCACCCAGGTGCAGAATACAGGCAGGATGGTAATCAGCATTTTGCTGATTCGCGGTGAGGTCTTACCTCTTGTTTTCTTGCTGATATTCTTAACCAGTGAGGAGATGGAAATCGGGTAGTAAACATAGTCCTTGAACCAGCTACCGAGCGACATATGCCATCTGCGCCAGAATTCCACGATATTGAGCGAGGAGAACGGATGGTTAAAGTTGAGGTCAAGTTCCACGCCGAAGATGGCGGAAACGCCCCTGGCAATATCCATACAGCCGGAGAAATCGGAATAGATATACACGACATCCAGCAAAATGGCAAGCACAAGCGCAAATGAGCCAGCCGTCTTGTAATCCGCATAGGCATTCGTGATAAAGACATCAATTCTATCTGCAATAACGAGCTTTTTGAAATAACCCCACAGCATTAGCTGAACGCCGCCGAGAATTCTGTCCCAATCAAAGCGCAGTTCCTGCTTTAACCGCACGCCCAATCTGCCGTAACGCTCAATCGGACCCTGCAGAATATGCGGGAAATAGATTAAGTACAACAGGAAACGGAGGTAATTCGTTTCATACCCTACTCTTCTCCAGTATACATCCAGCAGATAGGACAGCGAGGAGAATGTGTAGTAGGAAATACCGAGCGGCACGATAATCATCGCAGCGCTGAAAGAGCCCTCCTTGCCGCCCATAAAGCCGATTAAATCGTTAATGGGGTTGACGAAGAACTTGGTATACTTCACTACGCAGAGAATTGCCAGATTCAGCAGTAAGGCAATGACAACGTATTTCTTTGCCTTTTTCTTTGCCTTGTCCTTGAGTTCCTTCTTTTCCTTGCGGGCGTAATCGTGTGCTTCAATATCCGCGTCGCTTGCAGCATATACCTTTCCCATCTGCCGCGCGCAGAGAAAGACTGACAAGCTCGTGACAAAAATAAACGGCAGATACTTTAAGCCGGCAATCGCATAAAACGCGATACTGATAACCAGCAGCGCTACCCAGCGGTACTTGACAGGCACGATATAGAAAAAGATAATTGCACCGATCAGG
This sequence comes from uncultured Clostridia bacterium, assembly GCA_937915775.1. GTDB lineage: Bacteria > Bacillota > Clostridia > Oscillospirales > Acutalibacteraceae > Eubacterium_R. The sequence continues at coordinate 9,528 of CALGGQ010000226.1, forward strand.
AACAAAATGAAACTTAAATCAATAAAAGTCATATTTCCTCCAAAAAGCCGATAGGGTATCGGTCATTCCGATACCCTGTCAGTTTTACGTTAGTCGCTTAACTCCTGAATCATATCCCACATACCTTCAACCGTGTCGAAGTATTCCGGGGAAACATATTCCATATCGATTTCGATATCAAAGGTGTCCTCAAGCTCCGCAAGGATAGATGTCATATCAATCGAGTCAATGACCTTGCCGGAGAAGAGATGCTTCTCATTCGCATAATCGATATCAGGATTTACTCTTTTCAGAGCCTCAATCAGTTTTTCCATAACAATTCTCCCTTAGTTTTCTAACTTTGTATAAAGCACCTTGCCTGATTCATTCCGCGGAATTTCCTCAATAAAGGTAACCTTTATCGCACTTTGGTTAATGTGCGTTTTTTCAGCAATAAACGCCCTGGCGCTGTCAAGAATGGAGCTATCCGTCACATAAACGGTCATCAGGTTATCCGTTCCCGTGCTGGCAACATCGGTATCGGGATATTCGGACTTAACCATTCTGTCAATTGAATCCAGATTAATGCGGTTACCGAACAGCTTTAAGAAACGCTTTTTACGCCCGACAATGTAGAAATAGCCGTCGGCGTCAAGCTGCGCCATATCGCCCGTTTCCAATCTGCCGTGGCGCTCGTCATCCTTGGCTAAATCCTCGCCGCAAACGGCGTAGCCGAGCGTGACGTTATCGCCCTCATAAACAAGCTCGCCCGTAACTTCCGGCTCGGTAATTTCGTTACCGTCAACATCAATGATATAGAGCTTACCGCCCGGAATGGCAATACCCATACTGCCGAATTTTTCAAGTGCTTTGTCCGCCGGCAGATAACCCATTCGTGCCGTTGCTTCTGTCTGGCCGTACATCACGATAAACTGCTTGCCGTTTGCCAGCGCATATTCCGCAAATTCCTTATGCAGCTCCGGCGATAGCTTGCCACCTGCCTGCGTAAAGTAACGGAGGCTTGGCAAGTCCATCTTGAAAAAGCGAAGCCTTTTGAGCATTTCATAGGTAAACGGTACGCCGCCAAAGGTCGTAGCGCCCTGTTCCTTAAAGAAGCCCCAGAATCCACGCGATACGATGGTATCGTTCGTGAGCAGCATGGTGGCGCCCATACGGATATGGCTGTTAATTATGGACAGACCGTAGGTGTAATTCATCGGAAGCGTTGTTATCGCTCTGTCATCCTGCGTAATCTGCAGGTATTCGCAGATGGAAGCCGCATTGGAGTCAATATTGCGGTAGCTCTGGCGCACGAGCTTCGGGGAACCGGTGGAGCCGGAGGTGGAAAGCAGCAGACCAAGCTCATCGCTAAGCGGATAAACGGTAGCAAAATTCGTTTTCAAAAGAACATAGCGATAGGCTTCCCAAACCGTTTCATATTCGGAGAATGCATCAGCCTTATGCGCCGGTACCCACAGATATGCCGGCTGATAAATCGTCAGCAGATTCTGCAGCAGCTCCTCATCAATTTTCTCATCCAGCAGCAGCGGCACAATCCCGTTATTCAGAAAGCCGAGATAACCCGCCATACTGCCGATGGCGTTTTCACACAGGGAAAAAACAAGGCTTCGCTTGGGCAGCTTAGCACCGATTTCCCGGGAAAAAGCAGCGATTTCGGCATACGTTATCTGCGCGCCGTCGCTCTGGAGCGCGGCAACACGGTCACCGTACTTTTCAAAATTCTGGTAAAAAGACATACTATCACCTTAATTCTATTTATCTTACCATAGCCGACTTTTTATTGTCAAGAATATAAAAACATACTTACCGGTTATTATTTATGACAGTAACAACACTGATTAATCAAACCAACTTCTGTCAAGCAGCAGCTCGCCTTTACTCTCGTAAATGGACATACAGGAAATCAGGTTACCCGTTGCATTCTCAAAAACACAGATACGCAGGCCGCCCTTGGGGAAGCTGCACTTGGAACCGAACGCTTTCGTTGTGTTTTCCTCCTGTGAGCAATAAAGCGAAACGTCGTTTTTACTCTGTATGCTGAGTTTATAGCTCAGCTCCTTTGACGACACTTCCTCATACTCATTCTTACCGTTATTGAGCACTGCGATATAATTTTTCTTTTTCAAAAAGGGTTATATT
>CALGGQ010000227.1 GCA_937915775.1 uncultured Clostridia bacterium
GCTTCAGAATATATCTTTGTGGCAGTACTGAGCCGACTGGTATTAAAGGAACATATCAGTATAAAGAAGTTTATCGGTCTGTCCGTCATCGTGGCAGGTATTATCATATATTCATTGTAAGAGGAGAACCATATGAAAGGTATTATTTTAGCAGGCGGCAGCGGCACAAGGCTATATCCGCTGACGATGGTCACGTCAAAGCAGCTGCTTCCGATTTATGACAAGCCGATGATTTTTTATCCGCTGAGCACGCTGATGCTGGCGGGTATCCGCGAGATTCTGATTATTTCCACACCGACCGACTTGCCGAATTTCGTCAAGCTGCTTGGTGACGGCTCTCAGTTCGGTTTATCGCTGTCCTATAAGGTACAGCCGTCGCCGGACGGGCTGGCGCAGGCGTTCATTCTCGGTGAGGAATTTATCGGCGACGATTGCTGCGCGATGGTGCTCGGTGACAATATTTTCTACGGTGCCGGCTTCGGTACTATCTTAAATGAAGCGCGTCGCAATGCTGAAAATAACGGCAGAGCAACGGTCTTTGGCTACCATGTGGAGGACCCGCAGCGTTTTGGCATCGTCAGCTTCAATGAGGACGGCAGAGTGGAAACGCTTGAGGAAAAGCCGAAAAACCCGAAATCGCCATGGGCTGTTACCGGTCTTTATTTCTACGATAACCGCTGTGTGGAATATGCGAAACGCATTAAACCCTCCGACCGCGGTGAGCTTGAAATCACGGATTTAAACAAGATGTATCTTGAGGACGGCGAGCTTGATGTTCGCCTGCTCGGCAGGGGCTTTGCCTGGCTTGATACCGGCACGATGGAAAGTCTGATTGACGCGGCGGATTTCGTCCGCACCATTCAGAGCCAGCAGGGCATTCGTATTTCCGCACCGGAGGAAATCGCTTTCAGACTTGGTTTTATTGATAAGGACAAGCTGATGAAAAGCGCAAAGAAATACGGCAAATCCGACTACGGCAAATACTTAAAGAGCGTAGTCAATGATGAACTTCTCGGAGGTATGTATAAATGACGATTATTGTAACCGGCGGTGCCGGATTTATCGGTTCTAATTTTATCTTTCATATGCTCAAAAAATATCCCGATTACCGCATTATCTGCCTGGATAAGCTGACCTATGCCGGCAATCTTTCCACGCTTGCATCGGTAATGGATAACCCGAATTTCCGTTTTGTAAAAGCGGATATCTGTGACCGCGAAGCAGTATATCAGCTCTTTGAAGAGGAAAAGCCGGATATCATTGTCAACTTTGCGGCGGAGAGCCACGTTGACCGATCGATTGAAAACCCGGATATTTTCCTGCAGACGAACATCATCGGCACGTCTGTGTTAATGGATGCCTGCAGAAAGTACGGTATTAAGCGATATCATCAGGTGTCCACCGATGAGGTTTACGGTGATTTACCGCTTGACAGACCGGATTTATTCTTCACCGAGGAAACGCCGATTCATACCAGCTCACCATACAGCAGTTCTAAAGCAGGCGCTGATTTGCTGGTGCTTGCGTATTACAGAACGTTCGGTCTGCCTGTGACCATCAGCCGCTGCTCTAACAACTACGGTCCGTATCATTTTCCGGAAAAGCTGATTCCGCTGATGATTGCCAACGCGCTGGCAGATAAGCCGCTGCCGGTTTACGGTGAAGGCATCAACGTGCGTGACTGGCTGTATGTGGAGGACCACTGCAAAGCCATTGATTTAATCATTCATCAAGGCAGAGTCGGCGAGGTTTACAACGTCGGCGGCCATAACGAGATGCGCAATATTGACATTGTCAAGCTGATTTGTAAGGAACTCGGCAAGCCTGAATCGCTGATTACTTATGTAACAGACAGAAAAGGTCACGATATGCGCTATGCGATTGACCCGACGAAGATTCACAGTGAGCTCGGCTGGCTGCCTGAAACGAAGTTTGAGGACGGCATTAAAAAGACAATTCAGTGGTATCTTGATAACCGCGATTGGTGGGAAACCATTATCAGCGGTGAATACCAGAATTATTATGAAAAAATGTACGGCAACAGATAATTAGGAGAAGCCCATGATTTTATTTAATAAATGCTCGATTACGGATAAGGAAAAGAATTATGTGCTCGACGCACTTTATAACAAGCAGTGCGGCGACGGCGGTTATACTAAAAAGGTATATCAGCTCTACGAGGAAAAACTCGGCGTGAAGAATATGCTGCTGACGACCTCCTGCTCCACAGCGCTGGATATGAGCGCTATACTGGCAGATTTAAAGGAGGGCGACGAGGTCATCGTTCCGTCCTATACCTTTGTTTCAACGGCAAATGCGTTTGTACTGCGCGGTGCTAAGCCCGTATTCTGTGAGATTGACCCGCGTACCATGAATATTGACGCCGATAAAATCGAATCGCTGATTACCGATAAAACCAAGGCGATTTATCCTGTTCATTATGCCGGCGTTATTTGCGATATGGATAAGATTATGGATATCGCAAAGCGCCACAATCTTTATGTGATTGAGGACGCAGCACAGGCAGTCGGCTCCGTATATAAGGGAAAGTATCCTGCCGGAACTATCGGCGATATGGGCTGTTATTCCTATCATGAAACGAAGAACTATACTATGGGCGAGGGCGGCGCGCTGATTGTCAAGGATAACGATATGCTCAAAAAGGCAGAAATTATCCGTGAAAAGGGAACAGACCGTTCACAGTTCATCCGCGGCGAAATCGATAAGTATTCCTGGCGTATGGCCGGCTCGTCCTATCTTCCGTCCGATATTCTGGCAGCGCTGCTTTTTGCGCAGACAGAGCGTTTTGAGGAAATTATGGATAAGCGTATGCACGTCTGGAATCGCTATAACGACGCATTTGCCGAGCTGGAGGAGCAGGGAAAGCTCATCAGACCGTACATTCCGGAGTATTCCACTCACAATGCGCATATGTATTACTTCCTCGTCAAGGATGAGGACACCAGAAACGATATGCTGACATACTTAAAGAGCAACGGTATCGGTGCCGTGTTCCATTACATTCCGCTTCACACCTCAGCAATGGGCGAACGTCTTGGTTACAAGAAGGGCGATTTGCCGATTACGGAGGAATATGCCGGCAGATTAATCCGTCTGCCGATGTATGCGGATTTAACGGAAGAAGAAATTGACTATATTATTTCGCACGTGAAACAGTATTTAGCTTAACAGCCATTCGGGAGTGCTTATGAACGGGGAAAAAGAATACTTGATAGATCTGCTGTCCTGTTTCCTCGGGCATAAGCAGCCTCAGGCACGGCAGGCAGATTGGGCGGAGCTTTACCGTCTTGCCGATATCCACGATGTCGGCGCGATTATAGCGCATGAAATGGCGCAGTTACCGGAGGAATATCAGGCTGAGGCGCCGTACCGTTCCTATTTTCATCAGGTTATCGGCAGAACACTGCAGAGCTTTGAGCTGAGGCAGCGCGCTTACGCGGAGATAAAAGCGTTTTTAACAGAGCGAAAGATAGACCATATCTTCGTAAAAGGGATTCTGGTGAAGGATTACTATCCGATACCCGAATTCAGAACGAGCGGCGATATTGACGTCATCGTGCGTCCCGATATGCTGGAGCAAATCAAGGCGCTGTCCGTTGAACAGGGCTATCGCATCGTCAATTATGTATCCGATACGCTGACTGTCAATGTTGTCGGCATAGATGTTGAGATTCATTCGAATGCCGACGTGCTGACGCATTATTTTGACGACATTTTTGCCCTGTGTTATCAAAGCGGATATTGTTATTCGCTGAATGAATACGACCATCTGCTGTATGTTCTGTGCCATCTTGCCAAGCATCTGACGTATCGCGGTGCAGGAATAAGAATGCTGATGGATTTAGATGTTCTTATCAGAGGTATGGCTGCCTTTGATGAAGATAAATTTATCGTCTTGTGCCAAAAAGCAGGACTGCAGAAAACAGCCGAAACAATGCTGTCGCTTTGCCGTTTGTGGTTTGATACGCCGGTTAAAGCATATGTGAATTTTGAGGAAAATGCCGCGCTTCTGGAAAAATTGGAAACCGTTTTTATCGACGGCGGATCCTTCGGCTACGAGCAAAACGCCATTCCCGCGCGTTACTTTTCTGCGGATGCGAATGACAGCCGTGTGAAGGTATTGCTTAGAATGGCATTCCCCAGCCGAGAATACCTGAAAATCGCGTATCCCTATTATGCTAAGCATACCTTCCTTTATCCTGTTGCGCGGCTTCACAGACTGTTTGACGGCTTGTTTAGAAAGCGCCGTTCAGCCGTGAGCGCGATGAAGCAGGTGTACGGAGAAAATACGCCCGATATGCAGTTGCAACTGCTTAAAGAGCTGG
>CALGGQ010000228.1 GCA_937915775.1 uncultured Clostridia bacterium
ACTGAGGAAGCCGTTGCATTTTATGAGCCGTCCGATAATCTCGGTGTTGTGAATATGGCAGTGATTGCTAAGGAAAACAACGAGTGGAAGGTCATTGAGCATCTGCAGGGCGAGGGAAGCGAGGTGCATTCGCTGTCCTTTGACGATTTGAACGGCGATGGAAAGATTGAGCTGATTGTCTGCTGGGATGTTATTGCCAATTCCACTTCGCATGAGCTGTGCGTCTATACCTTTGATAATGAGGCGGAGCAAAAGCTGACGCAAATCGGCAACAGTGTTACGCTGAGTAATTACATTGCCGTTGATATGTACGGTGATGATACGAAGGAGCTGCTTGCATTTGTCCTGCGCTCCGGCAATTCCAATTCGGCAAAAGCGGAACTGTATTCTTTGAGCAGCAATCATTTCCGCCTGCTGAGTGAAACCAAGCTGGACGCGCATATCAGTTCCTATGAGAGCCTTCAGATTGAAACAATTGACAGTGAAAACCGCGTGTATGCGGATGCCGTCGGCTCCGACGGAACGTCCATGCTGACGGAGATTATTTACTGGTCTGAGGGATATGATTCCATTATCTCGCCGTTTTACAGCTACTATTCCGGCTACACGAGCGAAACGACGCGTAAGGCGATGCTGAAGGTGATGGATATCGACGGTAACGGTACGCTTGATATTCCGACGGATATGACGGTGAGCGGACTGCCGGATGCCGTGGAAGCGGTTGACTGGTGCGTTTATAAGAATTCTGTCTTAATCCACTCGGCGTATGCGCTGTTTGCCAAAAATGACGGCTATATTTTTGTGCTTCCGAGCGGGCTGATGAATCAGATATCCGTCAGTTACCATGTTGACCGACGCGAGCTGTATCTGACAAATAAGGAAAGCGAAAAGCTGATTTTGTCCGTCTTACCGGTGCTGAAGGCTACTTATAGTGAAGATAAGTATCATGGCTACAGCAAGGTGATGGAGGCGTCCGGCTACGTTTATCTTGTGCGTCAAGGCGATGACGAAACCGTTAAGCTGTCAACAGAAGAAATTCAAGAGTTAATAAAATCGGTAGATTAGAATATATCGGAGGAGAAAAATGAAAAAGGTACTTGTAGCAGAGGATGAGGCTTCCATCCGCGAGTTTATCGTGATTAATCTGACGAGGAGCGGTTATACCGTGGAGCAGGCAGATAACGGCGTTGCCGCCCTGCAGAAATTTAAGGAGGATGAAGCCGGATTTGATGTTGCCATCCTGGATATTATGATGCCGGAGCTTGACGGTCTTTCCGTCTGCAAGGAGCTGCGTAAGCTTTCATCCGACCTCGGTATCATTATGCTTAGCGCCAAAACGCAGGAGATGGACAAGGTAACCGGTCTGCTGTTCGGTGCGGATGATTATGTAACCAAGCCGTTTTCACCCAGCGAGCTGATGGCGCGTGTTGACGCCGTTTACCGCCGTGTAGAGATGACCAGAGGTATCCGCAAGAACGATACCACTGGCGATTCTATTGTACTGGATGAATTCGAGCTGAATCTGCGTAACAGAACGCTCACCAAGAACGGCGAAATCATTGAGCTTACGCAGGTGGAATTTCAGATTATTGAATATTTCTTCAAGAATCCCAACGCTGCGCTTTCCCGTACCGATATTTTAAAGCAGGTCTGGGGCGAAAACTATTTCGGTGATGAAAAAATTGTTGACGTCAATATCAGAAGACTGCGTATGAAAATTGAGGATAATCCGTCCAGTCCTACCAGACTGGTTACCATCTGGGGACTCGGCTATAAGTGGATTGCTTAATTGCTGAAAAGGATTCAATAAAACAGTATGTTCCAAACCTTGAATGATCAATTACCTTTAAAACTGAAAAGGGCTTATTCCAAGGGGTTATCGGATATCAGGCAGTTTAAGATAGAAGGCATTACGAAGCGCTGGCTGATTAATATCATCGGGCTGATTGCCGTAATACTGATTGTGGCATTTGTGGTGTCTGTGCTCGGTATCAAGGCGTATTACTATAATACAGCCAAGAGTATTGTTAATTCCGGTGCGTCACAGAGCGCTGTGTCCTATTTCCAGAATAATCTGGAAAACGGCAATTCGCTGGAGGCTTCCGCCGCTGCCTATGTCAATTCGTATCCGTATAAAAACCGTACTACTCTGTGGGTGATTGATAACGACGGCAACGTCATTCTTTCCACCAGCGGCTTTGCCATCGAAAAGCAGGTGATGCCGGATTACGATACAGCTATGGGTACGGCAGGCGGCAC
>CALGGQ010000229.1 GCA_937915775.1 uncultured Clostridia bacterium
CCCCTACCGAGGAGACACCTGCAGAAGCAGAGGAGGAAGCCCTAACGCCGGAAGAAGCGATGCGCAAGGGCACCGACACCGACATTTTTGACACCAATGAAAGCGCCGAAGGCAAAGAGGCGCTCTACTCCATGGAAGCGGTCAAGGTAACGACGAAGAGCGCGCGCGGACGTGCGACAGTACGTATGATGATCTGCCTCGGTATTCTGACGGTTCTGGCAGCGGCACTGCAATTCCTTGCCGTGAACGTTCCGTTTGTGCCGAAGCTGTTTACCGTTGATTTTTCCACCATTCCCGAACTGATGGCAACCATCGCTTACGGACCGCTGTTCGGCATTCTGATTTGTGCGCTGAAAAACGTGGTGCATATTGTCATCGTGCCGACAGGCGTTGTCTCCTCGCTGACCAACCTGCTGCTGGATTCCTCATTTCTGCTGCTTGCCTCGCTGATGTATTCCGTCTGGATGGTGCACAGAGATAAGAAAGCCATCGAAAAGAATAAGCAATCCGTGAAGCCGTACGGACCTTTCCGTATGATGTTCAGCTCCTTTGTAGCCGCGCTGCTTTCGATGATTCCGCAGTATTTTATCACGATGTACATCGCCTATCCGCTGATGGAAAAGTATTACCGCAAGGAAGGCTTTTCTCTGACAGAGCTGGTTATCTCTTACCAGACGTCCGTCGTCGGGCTGCGCCGTGTGTTTCCTGAGGCAATCGCCCGTCTGCTGCCGGATATCTCCTCCGTTGCGGTCGGCATTCTGCTGTTCAACCTGCCGATTACATTAGCAAAGCTGATACTTGTCACAATCGTAACCGCCTTTTTGCTGAAGCTGTTTCTGCCGTTTATGCAGTACCGCAACAAGCAGGCGCAGGAAAGCGTAAAAATTGATATGGAATAAAGTCCTACAGACAATAACAGACGGACGGTCAATGACCGTCCGTCTGTTGTTTTGGTTATTCTTCAAAAATGCCCGCCTGCTGCATGGAGGCAATCAGACGCTCTGTGTCCTGCTCCGCCTTCTCTCTGCCGACGTTATACTTTTCGCACAATCTGTCTGCAATTTCACTCTTATTGCAGCCCTTTTCAATCCAGTCCCATATATCGCTTGACGTTTCGTTCAGTTCAATAAACATACTGTTTTCCCTGCTGAGCGCACCGGTTGTGACAACCAAATACTTATCGCCGAGTTTGCGTTTCATAAAGCCCTTTTTTATTTTCATTCTTTCGTTTCACCCTTTTCTGTGATATGTCTGTCGGAACGGAGTATCGTCTTGATATGCTCTTTTGTATGGGATAGTTTCAGCCCGCCCGTCAGTTTCTTAAAAATTCTGTAAAGCCGTGCGGTAATCAGCGAATAGCCGCGCTCTGCACACACAGGATACATCGCATAAATGTATTGCTTACTCGGGAAAATGAACGCCCAGATATGCCTGAATTTCGCAAAGCGGACGCCCTTTTGCATATCTTCGCGCACGTTATTGCGCAAAAAGATTTCCCGTGTGCCGTGATTACCGCTGCGGATGACATCCTCCTCCGCCTCCGTTATATCTATACGCGGAGGCGTGTTCTCAAACCACTTTTCCTCCAATACCGTTAAAACGCGGAAACTTTTCGTAAAGCCGTGTTCCTGCAAAACGCGCTCTATCAGCGCAGTGTCCGCCGTCTCGACATAGGCTTTTTTGAGATAGAATAAATCGAGAATACGCCGAATACCGCAGCCCATCACCTCAAAATGCTTGATGGTGTGCAGCAACGAATAGAGATAAAAATAAGTGTCCTCCAGCACCCATTTCAGCGGCTTCTCCGCTGACGGTGCAGCGTGCGAAAACGGGTGGTTGACCGCATCATAATATTGCTCCCGCTGCCCGTAAATATCCTTGGAGAAGAACTCGGCATGAAATTCAATTTCAATATCCTCCGCCTCAGCATTCAGCTCGCCCGGCTGAACCAGCCAGGTGGTGTAACCGAGCCCCTGCATCAGTTCTTCAACAGCGGAAAAGTTCTCCTCATCTACAATAAAGTCAATATCGGACATCATCCGCAGCTCCGGCGAGGGATACAGCGTTTTGGTAACAGTCCCCTGCGCCTCCAGCGTACGAATTCCCTTTTCGTGCAGCGCCTGCGTTACCTGCTCATACGCGAGCTGCTGGCGCGCATCGCGCTGAACGGCGAAGAAATAGCTGAGCTGCCATTCCTGATAGACGGAAGGCTCCGGCTTGTTTTGCAGCTTGTCAAGGCTGAGGAAGGCAAGATTGGCAACCTCATGCGCTTTCCCGAGCGCAAGCACGCCTTCAAACGATACCCCCTCCGGCTTCTCAAGCGGCACGGTATCGTGAACGGCACAATATAAAAGATGAATAAGATATTCATAATTATTCATAACATAACCTTCTGTATGCTGTCGGTACGTCTATTATAGCACAGACGGTTGTTTTTGGCAATTGTCAGCGTTTTTGTTCAGTATCTCAATAATTTCCTTCTGTGCCTTTTTCGCTTCAGGAATGGGATAAACGACGAATACATGGTTCATCCCCTCAACTTCACGGTAATCAAGCGCTGCGCCTGCCTCACGGCATTTCTCTTGAAACCGGCGCGCATCTAAAATTAAGTTTTCGTGCGTGCCGTAATAGACCGTCATCGGTGCCAGCCCTTTCAGGTTACCGTAAATCGGGCTGACGCGGTAATCGTGCACCTCCGTTACCCCCGCCCAATTTTTGCCTGCTTCCTTCAGAAAATCATACTGCAAATTCGGGTCAATCCGGTCAATCTCCGCATCAAACGGTGTATCCATACTGACATCCAGCCACGGAGAAAGCAGTATCATTCGTGACGGCTGCGGTAAGCCGACAGTATTCAGATACTCGCAAAATGACAGCGCCAGTCCTCCGCCGGAGGAATCGCCCATCAGCACAAGATTTTCGGGTTCCACGGTTTCCAGCAAACCGCGGTACAGCTTTTCCAAAAAGGAAAAGGTCGTTTCAAACGTATTATCGGGCGCTTTCGGATAAACGGGAAACAGGACTTCATAATCCGTATGCCCCGCAATCGTATCACACAGTAAAAAATGTGGCAGAAGCGGCGGCTCACAAAATGCACCGCCGTGCAAATAAATGATTTTCTCCTCACTGCCCGCGTTAAAGGTGATCATTTCCACGCCGTCCATCGTCTGCTTTTTCGGCGCGGAGAGATATCCGTAGGCAGGCAAATGCAGCGGCTTCGCGTTTTTGACGCGCAGTTTTTCAATATACTTTTCGCGTTTTTTCGGGTTGGCATACAGCCTTTTTCTGCCGCTGCACCGAATCACAAATGCCGCAAAACGGCTCATCAAGCTGCTCATATCTTACACCTTTTCCGAAATAGTATCCGTCAGCACCAGGCGCATATAAACGACCTCCTGATAGCCGGAAATGCGCGATTTGAAATCCAGCGGATTTCTGCCGTATTCCACAAAGCCGGCGCGCCGATACAGCGAAACGGCTCTCGTATTATCGGCAACAACCTCCAGCTCCATCTGCTCATACCCTGCCTGCTTTGCGCAATGGATACAAGCCTCCAGCAACGCCTTGCCGATGCCGAGTCCCCAATAATCCTTCAAAACAGATACGCCGAAATCACAGCGGTGGCGCAGCTTTTGCTTAGGGCTGACCACTTCAATCCCCGCTGTGGCAACGATAATTCCGTCCAGCTCGGCGACGATTTCAATCTCATTTTCGCTGTCGGTTTTCTTTTGCAGGAAGTCCCCTTCCTCCTCCGCAGTGAACGTGATTTCATCGGGAAAAGTAAGCAGAAAATCCGTCTGCTGATGGGTGAGAACAAATTCCTCCAGAACCGCCTCACCGTCTTTGGCAGTGCCGTTCCTGAGGATACATTCTCTGCCGTCCTTCAATGCTATTCTTTGAAAATACTTCATCGTAATTCTTCCTTTTGGCTGCGCCATTCCTCTTTGGTGATACAGGTAAAATGCTCCGTGCGTGTTTCGTTCATAGCAGGCACCGCCACGTGTTCCTTGGTGTATTGATAGCGAAAGCCGACCTTCTCCTGCACACGCTTTGATTTGCCGTTTCCGTCATAATAGCCGCACCACACGGTTTCTACCCCCAGCTCATCAAAAGCACGGCGGAGCAAGGCGCGCGCGGCTTCGGGAATCAGCCCCTGCCCCCAGAACGGTTTGGCAATCCAGTAGCCGAGCTCGCATTCCTTTGTGCTGTCACGGTTGAACATCAGTTCAATCGCGCCGATGGCTTTGCCGTCGGATAATAGGCAGACAGCGTAACACTCCTTGCCGTTCAGTACACTTTGAATCACAGCTTTACTTTCTTCCACGCTTTGATGCGGCTGCCAGCCCGCTGCCGGACCGATTGCGGGGTCTTTGGCATACTGAAATAAATCCTCCGCATCGCTCATCTCCCACGGACGAAGCAGTAATCGTTTTGTTGTTAACATCATCTTCCCCTGTTCTGAATCAATTTTTCAATACTTGATAAAATCTATTTTATCACATCAAAAAGCATAAAACAATCCTCATTCCATATGAGCGTTCCAATACTGTCTGAAAGTGACATTTTTGTAATGGAAGTCGGTCTGCATCTATGCTATAATGGACTGGAGGTGATAGAAGTGAACATCTTTTTATTAGAGGACGACGAGGCAATCGGGATGGCGCTGAGCTATTCGCTGGAGAGCGAGGAAAACACGGACGACGGACTGATCGTCGATCACTATTCCGCGCCGGAAGCCGGAGATTTTATCTCCGCCTATATGCTTGAATACATGAGCCCGGCGGGAGAGACGCTTGTCTTTACGGGACGGCTGCAGGAAAACTCGGAAAACGCGGGATTCGGAGCCGAAGACGGCCGGATCCGCAAGGTAGAACTGAGCGGTATGAACGACGCGATCATCCTGGATCGCGATGGCGGCTCGGCTCTGTATATGCGTCATGCGCTCCCAGCGCCGGTCTCCTATGCGGATACTTTTTTCCTATTGGATTCGTGGCTCGATATCGAAACGGAAGAGGCCGGACTGTATGACGAGGCCTTTTACTGGACGGCGGCGTCCGGCCTCAGCGGAAACGAACTGTTAGAGCTGGTAAAAGACTGAGAAAAACCGCAAATTCTAGAACAACGCGAAAGCCCG
>CALGGQ010000230.1 GCA_937915775.1 uncultured Clostridia bacterium
CGGGCACCAGCTCCAGGCCCTGGGCCCGGCGGCCGCCGGTGGAGCGCTCCTCGCCGGAGGAGCGCACGAGGCCCGAATCCATGAGCTCCGTCAGGTTCTGGTACAGGGTGGGCATGCTGACGCCGCACCGCTCCGCCAGCTGCTGCCGGGAGCAAAAATCCTTCGTCTCGTACAGCGTGCGGTAGATCCGGCTCCGGACCGAGTGGGGCGTCTGCAGAAAAAGAGAGGCGGCGGGCATGGCGTTGTCCTCCATATAATTTGTTCTATTTTGATTTTACCATGGCTTTTTTCTTCGTCAACGGGGAGAAATACCCAACTTTTGTAAAGCTGCTTTAGTTAAATGCCGATAAAAAATAGTCAATCTATCCAAAAAGCTGACAATATAACGGTCAAGAGCGACAAAAACTGTGCAAGATCACTTAAACATATTGACAGTGGGGATGTCTATTTGTAAAATCAAGCTATGGAAGTCGGGCGCGCCGACCCGCGCGTCCGAACAAACGGGAACACAATATTAAGGAGGAAAATAACCTATGAAAAAGTTCCTGGCTTTACTCATCGCGGTCGTAATGGTCCTGGCCCTGGCGGTCCCCGCCATGGCGGACGAGGGCGGCAAGGTCGGCATCGCCATGCCCACCAACTCCCTGGAGCGCTGGAACCGTGACGGCCAGTACCTGAAGGAGCAGTTCGAGGCGGCCGGCTATGAGGCCATCCTGAAGTTCTCCGACAACGACATCGAGCAGCAGAACAACGACATCGCGAACATGATCGCCGATGACGTGGACCTGCTCATCATCGCCGCCATCGACGGCGACGGCCTGAACACCGTCATGAACGACGCTGCGGAAGCCGGCGTGCCCGTCATTTCCTATGGCCGCCTGATCGGCAACGACGCCGTACAGCTCGGCAAGTTATGTACCGCCGTGATCGGCTGCTCCCTGTGGAAAGTGTTAGATATACTGAACGGAACCGATCTGGAGGCGATCTTCGTCACAAACGACGAACAGGTATTTACCACATCCGGGTTGTCCCAACAGCAACAATTCGCCGCATAACAGCAAAGCTGCCTCGTCTTCGGATCGTCACCGCGTGACAAAAGTCTGATCTGCGCTCTCGCTAAAAATGCCGCGCTGTGGCATTTTTACCTTCGGTTCTTCGCGCGGCTTGAACCTTGGCACGCTCGCCTTCAAGTCCGGCAGTCTCCGCTTTGCTTGTATATATGACATAACGGGGAGCACTTTTTGGTGCTCCCCGTTATGTATATGGTGGAGACTGCTGGACTTGAACCAGTGACCCCTTGCATGTCAAGCAAGTACTCTAACCTGCTGAGCTAAGCCTCCAAATGTATTACTATATTATCACGTGAAACCGTGTTTGTCAACAAAAAAATGAATTGGTTAAAGAAACCGATGGGATGCCCAAGAGGACATCCCATCGGTTTGGTGGAGACTGGCGGATTCGAACCGTCGACCCCTTGCATGTGACGCAAGTGCTCTAACCAGCTGAGCTAAGCCTCCGAAGCAGTACTATTCTATCACGCCTTTTTGCCTTTGTCAATGAGAAGTTGAAAAAATACTTCGCTTTTATTGAGTGGTGAAGGGACGGAGAGTATAAGCAGTACAGCCACCGAACTGTGGCTGTACTTTTTGTGTGAGCTGTGGTATAATGAACTCAATGAATTAGCTTTGCAGAGGTAAATAATGATTAAATTAATAGCTGTTAACCCAGATAATTGGAGACTTGGTCTTAAAGTTTCAGAAACACAAAAAAGTTTTGTATCTGACAGTATGAAACTTTTGGCAAGGGCGTATGCGTATCGAAACAGCAGAAGCAATGCATTTGTTATTTATAATGATACAACTCCGGTGGGCATGGCACTATATTACGATTGTGAAGAGATTAACGCATATGATTTCAGCCAGCTGTTTATAGATGAACGTTATCAGGGAAACGGATTTGGAATTGAAGCAGCAAGGCAAATCCTTGAATTAATGAAAAGCGACGGCAAATATGATAAGGTTGTTCTTTGTTATATTGACGGAAACGAAGCCGCAAGAAATATGTATGAAAAGTTGGGATTTCGTTTAACAGGCGAGTACGATGGAAACGAAATTGTTATGGAAAAAGTATTAAGATAAGTTCTAAACCGTAAAACTTGAGAAAACAAGTATTAATAGAAGGAATCAAAAAATGATAATTAAAGAAGTAGAATTGACTGATAGTGTTTTGAAAGAATTAATATCCCTTTCGCAAATGTGGGAAAATGAGAATAGCTGCTACGGTTATGTCGCCAATGATAAAAGCGATATTGAGGGCAACCGAATTTTTGTTGCTGAAGATAACGCTGAAATTGTTGCATACCTTTTTGGAAACAAAAAACGAGCAGAAAATATGCAGTCAATTATTCCTAACGGAACAGAATATTTTGAAGTTGAGGAGTTATATGTAATCCCCGAACTTCGTTCAAAAGGAATCGGCAAAGACCTCTTTAGCTTTGTAGAATCTACTATAAAAAATGAGCAGATAGAATATATCATGTTGAATACAGCTACAAAGAACCATAAGGCAATACTTCACTTCTATATTGATATTGTCGGAATGGATATATGGAGCTCAAGACTATTTAAAAGAATATAATACATATAAAAGCCTTCGGAAATCCGAAGGCTTCACTTTTGCTTGGCAGGCGGTTGACGTTCAGGTAGCAAGAGAATTGTTTTATCGTGAGGATTTCCCGACAATCAAGGTCGGTAAGAATTTCAAGGTTATGAAATCCGCCTTCATTGACTGGTGCAGGGAACGGAGAGTATGATATTGAAATAATCTACTAATTGTGATATTATAAATAAAGAAAAAGATGGGAGTTTATTATGAATTATAAATTATTTAAGGGTTATGAAAACTACTATCCCGAAAAAATAGATGGTACAGCTGAATGGTTTTACTCAAAAACGCCGTCTTGGGTAGATGCAGATGAGGTAGATGAATATAATGGCAATTTTTCAGGCACTCAGTTGCTGCTCTTCAATATCGACGGAACAATTATTGAGCCTTTTACGCTGACAAAAAATGTGTATATTGAAATTCCGATTTATAGTGGCGAAAGAAATTCTTTTGGACTGTTACGATATGATTTCAACATCAGAGTAATACAGATGTATGAATACTTCATCAAAGAAAAGGAGTTAGATCTTATAACAGAATTACCGTTTGAGGAAGGCGGAGATTTTGTCAACCTTCGCATCGAAAAAGAACCATTTATGTTGGTGAAATCCAATGTTCACGACGATGAGGTAAAATTTGTATATCCTGTAAAAAAAGCATTTAAATTGGAAAACAATGAAACTTTATTCTGCATCGACGGCGACACCTTCATTACATCAAAATGGATTGAAGACCCAGATTATCGAGAAGAAATCATTACAAGAAAGATGTCTGACGGTTCAATTATTCAAAGAGAAAAAGGTTATATTGTTGAAATGCCAAACGGATATATTTGGAAAATGACAGATTAATATTATAGCCATGGTTCACAAATACCATGGCTATTTTTTGTTGCAAAATGGTTGGCAAGTGGTTGACGTGCGTCCAAACATCCTTCGCAGTCGAAACAACACGCAGGCGTATTGTTAATGACTGCTGCGAATGTTTCTCCTTTCAGCGGCGGTACAAGTATCCGCCGCTGTTATCATAAATTTAGGTTGGCAATGGGTTGACATTTAAGCCCGCTTGAGTGCGCTGAAGGCAACTGAAGTCAGCCATTTGGATTTTTGCAAAATCGGTTTGATTAGTATTTAAGCCGATTTAGAGCGATTTGCATAAAAATAAAGCAGGTTAGAAACCTGCTTTATTTGGTCGGAGTGACAGGACTTGAACCTGCGACTCCTTGACCCCCAGTCAAGTGCGCTACCACCTGCGCTACACCCCGATACATTTTTCAATGCCCATATACTATAACAAATTTGTTGTCAAAAGTCCATAGGAAATTGAAAAATTTTTAAAATTAATCATCGTCATCCGAAGAAAGCTTGAGTACGGCGAGGAACGCCTCCTGCGGTACCTCAACGGAGCCGAACTGGCGCATCCGCTTTTTGCCCTCCTTCTGCTTTTCCAGCAGCTTTTTCTTTCTGGTGACGTCGCCGCCGTAGCACTTAGCAAGCACATCCTTGCGCAGCGCCTTAACCGTTTCTCTGGCGATGACCTTGCCGCCGATAGCGACCTGAATCGGAATTTCAAAGAGATGGCGCGGGATATACTTTTTCAGCTGCTCGGCAATTCTTCTGGCGCGCTGATACGCCTTTTCACGGTGAATGATGAACGACAGGGCGTCGATTAAATCGCCGTTGAGCAGGACGTCCACCTTTACCAAATCGGAACGGCGGTACTCCTTGAGCTCATAGTCGAAGGAGGCGTAGCCCCTCGTGCGGGATTTGAGCGCGTCAAAGAAATCATAGATAATTTCATTCAGCGGCAGCTCGTAATGAATATCCACGCGGTCAGGCGTGATGTAATCCATATTTTTGAAAATACCGCGCTTCTCCTGGCACATATCCATCACGGTGCCGACGAATTCGCTCGGCACATAGATATGCGCGTCTGCAAACGGCTCCTCGGAATAATCAATATTCGCCGGGTCAGGGTAATTGGTCGGATTGTCAATTTCCACCATCGTGCCGTCGGTCAGATAAATCTTATACACCACGCTCGGGACGGTGGCAATCAAATCCAAGCCGTATTCCCTGTCCAGCCGCTCCTGGATAATCTCCAGATGCAGCAAGCCTAAAAAGCCGCAGCGGAAACCGAAGCCGAGCGCGCCGGAGGTTTCCGGCTCATAGGAGAGTGACGCGTCGTTGAGCTGCAGCTTTTCCAGTGCGTCGCGCAGCGCCTCATAATCCGCACCGTCAGCAGGATAAATACCGCAGAACACCATC
>CALGGQ010000231.1 GCA_937915775.1 uncultured Clostridia bacterium
CGCGGTATTCCGCATCCAGCTGACCCTGCCCGGCCTGGCCGGCGTGGTGCTGGGCGCCCTGGGCGTCTATGATCCGCTGATCCGCTGGGGCGAAGAGGGCGCAAGGATCCCGCTGACGGGCTTCGGCAGCGCACTGGCGCGCGGCATGCGCGAGGCGATTGACCGCGACGGCTTTCTCGGCGTTTTTACGGGCGCGTTCACTGCGATGTCGGGCGGCGTTACCGTCGCTGTGCTGGCAGGGCTGATTACCGCACTGGTAACCAAACCGAAGGATAAATAGGGGAAGGGGAACAGTATGTCAATTTCAAAATCCGATTATTCCAAAATGACCGACGCGGCGAGCCCGAATTCGCCCGTGCTGAAGAACTGTATCAAGGCGTTCGTGTTCGGAGGCGGTATCTGCGTCTTTGCCGAAATCGTCACCGAGCTGCTGGAAAGGGCAGGCGTTGGGGAAAAGGGGCTGCGCCTCGGTGCGCCTGCTATCATTATCGTCATTACCGCACTGCTGACCGGTATCGGCGTCTATGACAAAATCGCGCGCCACGCCGGCGCAGGCGTTATCGTGCCCATATCAGGCTTTGCCAATTCCGTCGTTGCACCTGCGCTCGAATTTCAGCACGAGGGCTATGTTTTAGGAACGGCAGCGCAGATGTTCTCCATCGCCGGTCCCGTCATCGTCTACGGAACGGCATCCGCCGTCATTTACGGGTTTATCTATTTTATATTGACACGATAATAAAGCCTTTCCATTACAGGAAAGGCTTTATAAGATATGCATTTTTTCTCATCCGTTCATCCTCATAGTTTTGTGCGAATGAGAAAACTTACCGCTGTGATGACCGCAAAAGCGGCACCAAAGATAAAGAAGAGAATCATTCTCAAATGCAAACGGCTGTAAAGCTCTGCGGAGCCGTCCAGCACGTGATAGTAGCCATATAAGCTGAACGCGGCATACAGCACGGACAATACGCAGGCAACGATACTTGCGATGCCGATAATGAATAATAGCTTTTTCATGCTTTCCTCCGAAAATAAGCAGTTTCTTATCTGTAGTATAGCATTTTTTCACCTTCGTTGCAACGGCTGAGAAGCGTAGGGCAAAACGCTTACATTAAAAATAATTCTAAATTTTGTATAAACTGACAGTTTTTTTGACAAAATATGCTTGATATTGCGGTTGGTATATGGTAAAATACCTAAAATTCAATTAGGAGGTATATTCTGATGGCTATGACTTATGAGTCACTCGTTGAAGCGGCAAGAGATAAGTTCTGCGGTTTAGACGTTTCCGACGTTCAGGGCGTGAGAGCATTTCAGATTAACATCGAGGGCAAGGCTGTTAACGGTATCTTTTACATTGAGATAAAAGACGGCAAGGTTAACGTTGAGCCTTATGAGTATTATGACAGAAATGCCATTCTCATCATGAACGGCACGAACTTCCTCAAGCTGATTGGCGGCAAGCTCGACCCGGTAACTGCCTTTACATCCGGCAAAATCAGGGTAGAAGGCGATACCAACGCAGCGCTGGAAATGATTAAATACATCAAGGCGTAAGCACTTGACAAATACCCCCTACAGGTATATAATACATACCTGTAGGGGGTATATTATTATGGCAAAGGAATGTGACTGCTGCGGCAGAACGAAGCACCGCAGCGAGGAGGAGTATAAATCGCTTATTAACCGTCTGTCAAGGATTGAAGGACAGATACGCGGCATCAAGGGAATGCTGGAAAACGACGCGTACTGCGTGGATATCATCACGCAGAGCGCTGCAGCAGCGGCGGCGTTGAACGCGTTTAACAAGGAGCTGCTGTCCAATCATATCAAAACCTGCGTGGCGGACGATATCCGCGCCGGTAATGACGAAACGATTGACGAGCTGCTGAAAACGCTGCAGAAGCTGATGAGGTAGACCATGGAAAAATACAATGTAACCGGTATGAGCTGCGCCGCCTGCTCGGCCCGGGTGGAAAAGGCGGTGGGCAAGGTCCCGGGCGTTACGGCCTGCTCCGTGAGCCTCTTGACCAACTCCATGGGCGTGGAGGGCGCCGCCTCTCCGGAGGCCATTATCGCCGCCGTGGAGCAGGCGGGCTACGGCGCCTCCAGGAAGGGCGGCGCGTCCAGGATGGCAGGCGCCCCCGGAGAGGAGGCTCTGCAGGATCGGGAGACCCCGGTGCTGCGCCGGCGGCTGA
>CALGGQ010000232.1 GCA_937915775.1 uncultured Clostridia bacterium
AAGACACTCGTCGGCGCCGGCCGCGCGCAGCAGATCAAGCTTGCTTTCGCGGTGCGTCGTCGCCGCGACAAAGCAGCCGCACGCTTTGGCGATCTGAATGGCCGCGTAGCCGAGCGAGCAGGTCGCGCCGCGGATCAGCAGCTTGTCGTCGCTTTGCATAATCTGTTCGAGCGCGTCATCGAGGATGCTGCACCCGCGCTGAATGCAGGTGATGAAAAAATCCTCCTTCGTGGCGAAATATTTATACATCATACCAATGCTGATGCCGGCGTTTTTGGCAATCACATTGATGTTGGCATTCTCAAAGCCTTTGGCGGAAAATTCCTCAATGCCGATTTCGAGCAGGCGCTCCCGCTTTTCCTCCGGCGCTCTGGCAAATGCCTCCTTGTACCGTTTGTTCATCTTCTGTATTTTTGTATGGCTGCACAATTTTTCATCTGTTTTTTTGTGCAAAGCCGCCAAATCCTCCTTGGTGAGTATGGGTTCACGAGTTTAGTTTACCATTAATAATCTGTATTTGCAATAAAAATAAACAAAAAAATTAAACATTTTATTTGACAAATCGTGAAAAAGTGATATACTTAAAGTGTAAAAATAGTGAGCAGCCGCTCACCAATCAATATTATTCATTTCAAGGAGGAATTTTTATGGATACAAGATTCGCTATCAGTGAGTATCCGAACGCTGCCGTTTTAACCGCGCAGCTTGATGCACTCATCAAAAAGCCGATTTATTCCATCAACCGCAATGCTCTCAAGGAGTATGAGGAGGAATATTTCAACAAGAAGTGCCTGAAATCAAAGGAAATGATTGCTGAGGCTAAGAACATCATCCCCGGCGGTGTGCAGCATAACCTCGCGTTCAACTATCCGTTCCCCATCGTGATGACCAAAGCGAAGGGCAACAAGCTCTATGATATCGACGGCAACGAATATTTTGACTTCCTGCAGGCAGGCGGTCCGACCATCATCGGCTCCAACGATGATGTTGTCAGAGAAGCCGTTAAGGAACTGCTGGACGACTGCGGTCCGTCCACCGGTCTGTTCCATCCTTATGAATATAAGCTCGCCAAGAAAATCAGCGAGTGCGTTCCGTCCGTTGAGATGTTCCGTATGCTCGGCTCGGGTACCGAGGCTTGTATGTGCGCCGTTCGTGTGGCACGTCTGGCAACCGGTCATAAGAACATCATCAAGATGGGCGGCGCTTACCACGGCTGGTCCGACCAGCTGGCATGGGGTATGCGTGTTCCGGGTACACTGAACACCCAGTCCCACGGCGTTCCGCTTTTCGTATTCAAGCACACGCAGGAATTCTTCCCGAACGACCTCAAGTCGCTGGAATTCAAATTAAAGCTCAATCAGTTCCGCGGCGGCACGGCTGCTGTGTTCATTGAGCCTATCGGCCCCGAATCCGCTACCCGTCCGGTAGACAAGGACTTCCCGAAGGGCGTGCAGGCACTCTGCCGCAAGTACGGCGCGCTGCTCGTTTGCGACGAGGTTGTTTCCGGCTTCCGTATCGGTCTTTCCGGTGCTCAGGGCTATTACGGCATTGACCCCGATATCACCATCTTCGGCAAGATTATCGCCGGCGGTTATCCGGGTGCAGGCGGCATCGGCGGCCACAAAGAGGTAATGAAGTATCTCGGCGCCGGTCTTGACAAGGCTGAGGGCAAGAAGATTCACAAGGCGATGTGCGGCGGTACGATGGCGGCTACCCCGATTTCCTGCGTAGCGGGCTACACCGTTATCTGCGAAATTGAAAAGAGAAACGCCTGCCAGGTTGCCGGCAGAATGGCTGACAGACTGGTCAAGGGCATCAACGAAAGCATCAAGAAGTATGACCTGCCGTTCGTTTGCTACAACATCGGCTCCGTATGCCATCTTCACACGGTTGCCACGATGCAGTTCCGCATCAACTGGAGGAAGCCGTGGGAGGTTCCGAACGTCTTAAAGCAGACCGGTATCCGTCAGAAAGAAATGCAGTACATGGGCGCTGCTTACATGGCAGAGGGTCTGGTAACGCTTGCCGGCTCCCGTCTGTACACCTCCAGCGCTTATACGGAAGAGGACATTGACGAGTGCATCCGTCGCTTCGACAGAGTTCTCTCCAAGTGCGAAAAGATTGATTATTAATCACTGACCTTCAGGGAGCAGGGATACCCTGCTCCCTTTTCCGACAGAAAAGGAGATTGACTATGGCTTATGAACTTCAGGAAGCAAAAGAACTGGTTGTCAAAGCAGGTCTTGAGCTGATTGAAAAGGGACTGATTGCCCGCACCTGGGGCAATGTTTCCGCCCGTATTAGCGACACACAGTTTGTCATCACGCCGTCCGGCAGAGCCTACGAGGATTTAACGCCGGAGGAAATCGTGGTGGTGAATATTGACGACTGCTCCTATGAGGGCGATATCAAGCCCTCCTCCGAAAAAGGCGTGCATGCCGCTGCCTACCGCCATCACCCGACGGTTGATTTCGTCATTCATACCCATCAAAAAGCGGCAACCATCGTTTCCATCACCGGTATGGAAATCCGGGGCGTTTACGAAGAATTCCGCCCCGTGCTCGGCGAGAAGGTTCCGTGCGCTGCCTATGCGATGTCCACCACCGATTCCCTGCGCAAGAAGGTGGAGCGCTGCATCGAGATGAATCCGCGGGCGCGCGCAATTATGATGATGCACCACGGCACGATTTGTATGGGCGACGATTATGACCACGCTTTTGCGCTTGCCGAAAACTTAGAGGCTTGCTGCGAAAAGGTGATTAAGGATAACTACCTGCGTCACTCCTGGGCTAAGACCTACAACGACGACGCCAAAAGAGCGTTCTTCCTCGCCAAGAATGAAGCGGGCGCGATGCCGGAGTGCATTCCGGACCTCGGCTCCTCCGTCCGCTGCGGCGATAAGTTCACGCTGACCGTCGGCGACACCACGGTGGACGTGGATATCAACACCGGCGTCGGCATCAACGGCATTGCACCGAAGATTGAAAAGCTGCACCGCGCGATTTACAACACCGAGGACTGCACGATGATTCGCCATCTGGCAACGCCGGATGTAGTCGCCGTTTCGCAGACCGGGCTCGGCATCACCCCGATGATTGACGACTTTGCCCAGATTGTCGGCGTTGATGTGAAGAACTGCCCGTGGATTGACGGCGATACGGACGCCTGCGCCAAGGAAATCGGCGAAGCGATTGACAACAGAAACGCTGTGCTCATTCAGGGTGCCGGCGCGATGATTACCGGCAACACCGAGGGCGATATGCAGGCGCTGAACATCATTATGGATAAACAGTGCGCCGCTATCGTTGACGTAGACATCTTCAACAGAGCGCACTATGTGCCGAAGCTCGAATGCTTCCTGATGCGCACCGTCTATCTCGCCAAATATTCCAAGAAAATCGACGAGAAATAGGAAATGTTAACAGGCGTTGCTTGAGGCAACGCCTGTTTTTGCCTATACTGTAGGTGAAAGGAGGTGTCGTGATGTTTCAGGAAAATCTGAAAGCGATACGAAAAGAAAAGGGCTTCACACAGGAAAGCCTTGCCATTGAACTAAATGTGGTTCGCCAGACCGTCAGCAAGTGGGAAAAGGGACTCTCCGTGCCCGACGCCGATATGCTGCAAAATATTGCCGAGGTGCTGGATGTCAGCGTCGGACGGCTGCTCGGCGCCGAGGTGCCGGAGGAGGAAAAGGAAAAGAGCGATATCGTTGACCAGCTGGTCAAACTCAACGAGCAGCTTGCCGTCAAAAACCGCCGCTCGAAAAAAATCTGGAAGGGCGTTATTACCGTTCTTATCATTATGATTGTGATACCGGCGATTGTAGCCGTTCTGGCGTTTATCGGCAGGGTCAACTATCGTGACAGCGAGCCCGCCGGCAAGGTTGCCTACGTCT
>CALGGQ010000233.1 GCA_937915775.1 uncultured Clostridia bacterium
TTCCCTACACGACGCTCTTCCGATCTAAGAATTAAGAAAAAAAGCGATGGCGCTTCCGTTGAATCCTGGCGTTTACATTATGAAAAACAAGGATAAAAAGATTATCTATATCGGCAAGGCAAAGGCGCTGAAGAACCGCGTTTCCTCCTATTTCGGCAGCCATTCCAATCACTCGCTGAAGGTGATCAGAATGGTCGAAAATGTTGATGATTTCGATTATATTCTGTGCGATACGGAGTTTGAAGCCCTAATACTTGAATGCTCGCTGATTAAGCAGCATATGCCGAAATATAATATTCTGCTCAAGGACGATAAGGGTTATAACTATATCAAGGTCACGAAAGAGGAATTCCCGCGCATCACGGCGTGCTACCGTATGGACGAGGATAATGCGGAATATATCGGTCCGTTTATCTCCAATTTCTCCGTCAAAAGCGCGGTGGAGGAAACGCTGAAAATCTTTAAGCTGCCGCGTTGCAATAAGCGTTTTCCGCGCGATTACGGCAAAAGCAGACCTTGCCTCAACGGCTTTATGGGACTGTGCGCTTCACCGTGTAGCGGCGGTATTACGAAAGAGGATTACGTCCAGAGTGTGAGCGATGCTGTTGACTTCCTCAAGGGCGGCAGCGCCAAAGCAGTGAAGTCGCTGACGGCAAAAATGGAGCAGTACAGCGAAAATCTGGAATTTGAAAAGGCAGCCAAAATCCGCGACCAGATTAAGGCAATCCGGAACCTTGATGAAAAGCAGAAGGTCGTTTCCATCAATGTTCCCGAGGAGGATGTGTTTGCTCTCGTCAATTCGAATAAGAAAGCCTGCTTCGATGTCATTCGGTTTAAAAACGGCAGGCTGACGGACAGCGAGCACTGGCTGATAGACAGTGTGGACGACTTGCCGCAGGCGCGTTTTGAACTGATTGAACGCTATTATGCGATGCGGGATTACATTCCGTCGCGCATAGCGGTTGACGGCGAGATAGCCGATGAAGCGCTGCTGCAGGAGTACCTCGAATATACCCGCGGCAAGAAGGTGGAGATTATCCATCCGCAAAAGGGTGAACACCTGAAAATTGTCAATATGTGCATCAAAAATGCCAACGAGCAGCTGGCGCAGCAGCAGGGAAGGCTCGGCAAAGAGATGGCGGCGCTGGAGGAACTGGCGCAGCTGCTGGCGCTTCCGAAACCGCCGGAATATATCGAAAGCTCCGACAGTTATTTTGTGCCTATGCAGCCGTTGTTTGCGCTCCGTCTTAAGAGCGCGGCTGACCTTTCCAGCGTGGATTTGTGGTCGTTCCGGCTTAAGTCAGTAACCTTGCAGCGCGGCGGCGTTACCATTTTGAACAACGTCATAAACGCGTCAAACGGCGAGCAGACAACGCTCAAGCTGGACATGGGCGCAGAAGGAAGCGTGAGCGTTATGGTCATGACGCTGGACGGCAACATCGTAAAATATTTGCATCACGGAACCGCGTCAAAAGGTGAGCATTACTTTAACTGGGACGGCACCACAAAAAGCGGCAGAACCGTTGCCCGCGGTCTTTACTTCATCCGAGTCATCGGCAGCGGCTTTGACGAAACCCGCAAGGTGCTGGTCGTAAAGGACTAGAGGGTGCGTTCTGCGATTGTGCAGTTTGCGTCTGTTCTTCAAAATTCCTGACCTTTTCATTTTTAGCGGGGCGTGCTATACTCTCCCTATGAAAAACATCTTGACAGCAGCAAAAGACTTCCTTAACGTTTCAGTTCAGTAAATAATATAGTCTCAAAAACAGTTCATATATATATGAAAAAAGCGCAGGTGTGCCGTTATGGTGCGCCTGCGCTTTTTTTTGTCTGGAGGAAAAATGAATAGAATATTGACCGTGTTTCTTGCCTCAATCCTTGTTTTGCCGGAGGTTTCCTGCTCAAATGACGTGGAAACAAAGTACGTGTATGTAGAGAAGAAAAAGGATGAC
This sequence comes from uncultured Clostridia bacterium, assembly GCA_937915775.1. Lineage (GTDB taxonomy): Bacteria > Bacillota > Clostridia > Oscillospirales > Acutalibacteraceae > Eubacterium_R. The sequence continues at coordinate 1,950 of CALGGQ010000233.1, forward strand.
ACCGCCGCGCCAGCAGACGTAACTGGGCTTTCTGTCGTGAATAAAGGCGGTGCCGTCATGCTTTCGTGGACGGACGCTAGTGATGGCGACATTTTTGGCTATGAGATTTCATGGAATCAAAAAGAAACGCAAGGTATCGACAGTTCAGAAAGAGATTCTGCAAGTTCAGGTGATAGTGCAAGTACGGCTGATGACGCGAACAAAACGACTTCTGCTGATGACACAAAGCGCGAGCCGCTTACACAAGATTCTCTCGTTGTTTCACAGGGAAATGCGCATTGCTTCATAACGAACCTTGTGAACGGAACGGAATA
>CALGGQ010000234.1 GCA_937915775.1 uncultured Clostridia bacterium
GCTATGCCGTTTTTTCTTTTTCCGGTATTTCTTCAATAATGAGATTTGGTTTATTGAATTTGCCGTTTTGGAAGCGTTTTTCAAATTCTTCCGGTGGCAATCGCTTAATTAAACCAACACCATTGTAGTGAATATCAATTGCTTGATATCGATGTCCGTTGATTTTAACAGCGGCATGAACATCAATACGCTCAATAAACTCGTTAAGAAGTTCAGGGGTAAGTGCTTCAACCCTTGTAATTCTTTTAACCTTTTTAATAAAGGTTTGTAAATCGCTGAATTGCTGCACATTGCTATCAATTTTATTCTCCAAATCAGGAATTTTAGATTTCAACTCGGATTGCTCTTTTTCGTAGGTTGAGGTCAGCATTTCAAATCGCTCGTCGGTGAGCTTGCCGCTTGCATTGTTTTCAAACAGCTTTTGGATTAAAGCGTCAATTTCCTCAACCCTCTTTTGAGCTTTTTTCAGTTTCGTGCGTTTGGCTTTTAACTCCTTCTGACGTTCTTCTCCGAAACTGAGCATCTGCATCCTTGCAAAGTAATCCTCGTAGTTGGTTACGAAGTTAAATACCCAACGCATATCTTTGAGAACCAGATCATAGATAACCTTTTCACGAATGAAGTGAACGGAACATTTATCGCTGTCCTTTCTGTAGGTTGAACAGAAAAAGTTTGCCTGCTCTCGTTTGTAATTACCGGTTGAACTGTAATATAGCTTTTCGCCACAGTCTGCACAATATACAAGTCCTGAAAACATACTCACGATGCCGGTTCGGTTAGGACGGCGTTTGTTCTTTCTTAACTCACGAACAAGAAAGTAATCCTCCTCACTGATGATGGCAGGATGCGTATTCTTAAACACTTTCCATTCCTCTTGAGGTCGTTCAATCTTTTTCTTGTTCTTAAAAGAACGCCTTGCCGTACGAAAGTTAATTGTATCACCGATATATTCCTGCTTTGAAAGAATATCAACGATTGTGCTTGAATGCCAGCCGTATGGTTTTGTAGGTGGATTTCCACAGTTCCTTCCAATGCTAATCCAATATTCCGTAGGCGTCATTACCTTATCTGCGCTTAACTGCTTGGCAATCTGTGTAGGTCCGTAACCTTGAATACACATTTTGAATATGCGTTTCACTACTTCAGCTGCTGGCTCGTCAATAATCCATTCATTTGGATTATCGGGATTTTTCATATAGCCGAAAGGCGGGTTGGTAGTTAAGGGCTTACCTGAGTTGCCTTTGTTTTTGAAAACATTGCGAACTTTCTCACTTGTGTTTTTAGCGTGCCACTCGTTGAATAAATCCTTGAATGCGACGGTATCATCAAGTCCCTTTGCCGTATCAATATTATCCATAATGGCGATATACCTGACACCAAGCTCGTCAAAGCCCTCCTCAAGTAACTGTCCGACAAGAATACGGTTTCGTCCTAAACGGGAATGGTCTTTTACGATTAAGGTTTCAATCTTTCCTTGCTCGGCAAGTTCCATAATTTCCATAAATGCAGGGCGGTTAAAGTTTGTACCCGTATAGCCGTCATCTATGAATACTTTGCAATTTTTGAAGCCGTTATCTTCAGCGTACTTCTCTAAAATATCCTGTTGATTTTTGATTGAACCCGATACACCGTCTAACTCATCATCACGAGAAAGACGACAGTACAGAGCTGTTATTCGGTCTGTTTTGTTTGTCATATAACTCCTTTCTACAGCCGAATATGTTTGATTGTAGGTTATACATATCATAACATATTCAAACTATAAATTCAACACTTTAAAGCGTGATGTTTTGATTATTTTTCTTCCTGTTCTATTAATCGGACTATCTTATCAAAAACAGCCTCTTTTGCATTTGGGTTGAAAAAGGTATTAACGACATACATCGTATCGCCAATATATTCTCCAAACTCAAATTTTTCGTTATACCTATCCATATACCAATCCTTCCTTTCCTGCGGTGTCATCGCTTTAAGCGCCTCAAACGATTTATCCCATGCTTTTGAAAGTGTTTGGTATTCCTTTTCGGTCAACGGAATTTTTATCTTGTGTGTTCCCATTCAATATTCCTCCTTCTGTTTTTAGTTTTTGCTTCTTCTAGTATATGTTCAACCTCTTGACTGCCAAGCACCTTGCGAAGCAGACGGTAATCTCTCAATTGATTTTTCAACTCTTTATTTTTGCTTTGGTATTCCTTATTGCTTTCGTTGAGCTTGTAATTCTCATGAGAGAACATTTGCTTTTCATAGTAAAGCCGGTTATATCTCCCTTGCAATTCAAAGTATTGGACAAGAACCGATTTCACAAGAGCTTTCAGCTTATCAAACATTTCTTCAATTCGGTTTTTGTAATTCTTTGCAGACTCTAAACGCTGAGGCTCAGGAAGAATGAACTCCTCCTCAAATTCTTCATTATTTTTCGGTGCAGTAACAGTCTTGATGGCAGTAGTCAGATTTTCGTAATCGCTTTCAAGATTAGATACCTTTGCTTCAAGCTCTTCCACCTCTTTACTGCGCTGTTCCTTTTTGAATTCTAATACGGACAAATGCTCTCGGTTATTACCTTGCTGTTCCCATTCAACTCCGTGCCATTTCATAACACCCGCAAGCTCTTCCTTTTCAAATTGCAGCCAAGCCATTGTTTCCGTATCACTTCTGCCGGAGGCGTAGAAGCCTTGATTGTTAAGAGCACTCTTCATAGAAACTCTTGTATCTAATCCTCTTTCACTTCTCGTAGTGAACGGAATAAAGTCAATATGCAGATGAGGCGTTGCCTCATCCATGTGTAGATGGGCGTTGAATACAAATAGATTTGGATTTCGTTTCTCAAAGTTATACATATATTCATCCAAAATCTTTTTTGCTAATTCTTCATTCTCTGTTCCGACTCCCATATCATCACGACTACCGACTTGAACGATAATTTCATAAAACGGTTTTTCCTGATTGCCGTTTTGAATATGCTCAAGATAATTCTCGATACGTCTATCTTTTCTTCTCTTTTGGTTATACCTTTCCAATGCTTCGTCAAAGAGAATATGATACGCTTCCTCAAGTGAAATATTTTTGTATTCGATATTGTTTTTTGTTTTTTCTCTGTCAACATTTTCAGCGATGAATTTACGGTTGTTGTGATCCAACACGCCCTTCCCAAGTTCAATGCTAATGCTTGAATATTCCATCTATTTACTCAGTCCTTTCTTCTTATTTTCATCTGTCTTTCTAATTTCGATTTTTCTCGGTTTTGTTACTTTTCCAAAAGTAACGCAATGGCACTTTTGACACTATCGCATCAAAAGTGCATTGCGCTCTGCGAGGCAAAGACATATCGAACCTAAAAGACACCTATAATTATTCAATGACACATCCGCTCTATCTTTTCGGCAAATGATTATTTCGGGTAGCATTTTGGGATAATTGTTGCTTTCTATCCTCCGAATACGGTGCAGTTAGGCGGAAGGATAATCTCCCTTTGCTTACCTCAAATTCCAACATACCGTCACCCGAATCATCTATCAGTTGGCACTCGTTAGGGTGTTTCTTTGAGAACTTTAACAGCCGATTTTTGAGGTCGGTATTGTAGGTTCTGATACTTATTTTCGGGTTTGCTTCGTCAAAAAATATTTCCGTAATTTTATCCTTTTTCTTCTTTCCTGTTACCATTTCCATTCCTCCTTTTCAAAGATATTTCTCCCTACTATTTGGAGATTTGGTATGTAAAAATATGCGGTTTTTGAAAAATTTTCTTTCACTATGTGCAGAAAAAGCGAATGTTTTTTGAGGGTGTTTTTCTAATCATTTACAAAAAGTTTATATTCCAACTTGAAAAAACTCCCTCGCTTGAAGCCACGAAAATTCAAAAATATTAGGTTTTTGCAAGAAAAATTTTCCCTTGTCCAATATGCTATCCCTCACTACTTGGAGATTTACCGCCCGAAATACAACCATTTCCAATGTAAGTTTTACAGTTGTTTTACTCCAACACAAATCAATTACGCCCTCACTTGAAGCCACGAGGGAAAGCCTTTTATGCGGTTTTGAAAAAATTTTTACACCGAACTTCCGACTGTGTTCCTGCCCCGTAATTTCACCACAGCGTTGGCTCGCTCGTCCTGTTACAGAGTCTTGGCGTAGTATCCTCATCGGTATCGGCTATTCAATTTTGGCAAATTAAAAAGAGTCAAACATCTTAAATACTTCTTTCCTCCTCAGGGTACAATACACCCTTGGGCAAACTTTTTTCTTTCAAAAGTTGCGAAAAGAAATATGCAATGTTTGACTCTATACTTTAACTATGCTTCGGCGCCTCAGGGTTCAAAGCGTTCGGTCTGCTTAACCCGTGTTGTTGTACCGTTATCACTGCATAGCGATAGACTCGTCTTAATTATTCGCTGCATTATTTAGTTTTTATAAGCAAACAAATGTTCGTTTGCTTGTATATATTAGCACAAGTGTTCGTTCTTGTCAATAAATTTTTGAAAGTTTTAATAAAAAGCAATTATTGTTGTCAATTTACATATAGAACAGTCTTTATTACAAACAACATAAAAGGAAGCGAACGGTTATACTCGCTTCCTTTTTAGTCTACATTTTTACTTATATTTATTTTTCTGCTGCAATTAACGCAGCGCCAAGTGCGCCGCAGAATTCAGGTTGCTCCGGAATATGAAGGGTTGTTTTCAACTGCTTTTCAAGCTCAGATACAACGCCCTTGTTCCTTGCAACACCACCGGTCATAATAACGAAACTAAAATCCTTTGCGCTTTTTGCAAGGGCATTTGTTTTTACGGCTACACTTTTATTCAGCCCGTGAACAATGTCCGGCACGGAATGGTTTTCGGCAATCAGCGATACAACCTCGCTTTCTGCAAAAACGGTGCACATACTCGAAATCGTTAAATCATTTTTGTACTTTAAGCCGATTTCTGCCATATCGTCAATATTCAGTTCCAGCACCTTTGCCATATTTTCAAGAAAACGGCCCGTTCCTGCAGCGCATTTATCGTTCATCACAAAGTTAGTGACCTTGCCGTTTTCATCAAGGCTTATTACCTTGCTGTCCTGACCGCCGATGTCAATAATCGTTCTGACCTCGGGGAACAGATGCTTTGCGCCTCGGGCATGGCAGGTAATTTCCGTAACGTTGTCATCGGCAAAATCAATATTTTTCCTGCCGTAACCTGTTGCAACAAGCTTGATTATTTCCTCTTTGCTGATGCCTGCCTTTTCAAGCGCAGACTGAGCTCCTGCTGCAGCGTTTGCACCCGTTCTTACCATAACGGACTTGGCGATATTGCCCTCCTTGTCAAGTGCCAGTAGCTCCGTTGAAGTAGAGCCGCTGTCAATGCCTACATAATATTTTCCGCTCATATTTATCTTAACCTCTTTTTTCTCTGTGTTGTCCTCAAGTGTTTCCGCAAAGCCTTCAAGACGGGTTAAAAGTTGCCCGTAGGACTGGCTTGTGAAATCCGTTTCAACGCGAATAATCGGAACACTCAGTCCTTTCAAATGCGAAAATTCAAAGTCGTAATAATCGCAGAATTTAACCGTGTTGTAGATAATTCCAAGGCAATTTTCGCCGTCAAGCAGCATTTCTCTTTGCCGTATATCCTGCATACGCATACAGGGAAGCTGAGAAAGGAGCGCCTTGGCATATTTTTCAATGATTTCCTCAAGCGTTTCATTTTCAGCAACCGTAGGCATAACAACATTACGGTTATTAGCGCAGGTTAAGTCAAGAATATCTGCGTTTGAAAAAATCTTTTTTGCGACCGACAGAAGCGTATTGTTGCTTCTTGCGCCCATAACGGCGATATATTTCCCCTGCGGCAACGTGCCTCCTTCTTGGAAGGAAGCAAGGAATTTTTCCCTGTCAAACTCCTTTTTGCTATGCTTTTCATATGCCTTGATAAAATCAAGAATATCTTCACTGAAACGCTCCACGGCGCAAGCATTTCCACACGAGGGTAGGTCAATGCTGTAAACAAATCTTCGGTTTTTCGTTTTGACAGCGTCCATTACTCTGCGTGAGCTATCGCAGCAGTTCATAAATAGCAACTCGTTGTGATCTTCGCTGTGAATATCCTCCAGCATTGCTTTTGCGTGGGAACACATATTGGGATGAAGCATAGATGAGGAATAATCAAAATTATCAGCCTCATTGTTAATCAGCTGAGCCGTTTCACCAAAGCCAGAAAGAATTTCAATCGGCGCATATTTACAATTGTAACCAATCATTTTTGATTCTCCAGTAATTCCAAAAAGGCTTCCATTCGCGTCACTGTCTGACCGTCGTTGACATTTTGCGGATTGCAGCCGTCGCCATCAAGTACAAGCGTAGGAAATCCGTTTTTCTCTAATAATTCTTTCGCCATTGCCGAGTTGCCCGCTGTCTGCTTACAACCCCAATGACAGTACCAGATAACGCCGTCAGCCTTCAATTCCTTTGCATATTTCAGTACAGCGTTTATTCTTCTTTCTCCCGAGCCGTTAACAATGTTTCTAAGAAGTCTGTCAGCCATAAAGCGATAGGGATTTTCCTCTTCAAGATTTACATCAATTGCGTCAAGCGTCATATCGCACGCAACGATTTCGCCTCGCTCGGTAAAGTTAATTAAATCACGCAAGGCGTTTTGCCAATACGGAAGCGTATGCACCCAAAGCAGCCTTACACCCTTATATTCCTTCGGGCAAGCGGAGAGTTGTTCTATCATATCGGAGCTGTATTTTTCCGCTTCCTTTGTGCCAAGCATAACATGCGTTGCAAAAACGGACAGCATATGTGAAGTCATTTCGTCAGATAAAAACCGTTCGCTGCGAAGTTCAACAAGCTTTCTGAAATTTCTTATTGTATTCTTACTACGGTTAATTACTTCGTTTAATTTTTCCTCATCAAGTTTTGCTCCCGTATGTTCTTCAATAAATGCTGTCATATCGCGTAACTGACGCTCAACATAAACAAGGTTTTTTTCGTTGTATTCAGAAGGTACATCTATCATAAAATGCGGCACCTGATAAAAATCCGCCGCACGCCTAAATGAAAGATGGTTAACATCACAGGCAAGGCTTGTATTGATGATGAATTTCGGTTTAGGTAACACACCGCTCTCTGCCATACCGATAAAGGACTTATGGTAGGAGCAAAGCGTTTTCGGCAGTCCGTTATTCTCTGCCGTTTCAATAAATGCTCTTTCGCTCTGCGCAGCCGCCAAATAGCAGGCAAGCGCTTCGGGGAATATCTGATAAATCCCCATCGCATGCAATATTTCGCACGGAAGATAAAGACTGACGATTGCAGAACGCTCAGGATATTTTAGTGGAAGCATACTTGCGTCCGATGCTGTCCACTGCATATATTGTCTTGCGGGGAGCAGTAGCTTTGTCGGAAAATATTTAGGTCCGAGCGCCGCTGCATTAAGTACAAATGTCAACTCTTTTAATGCTTTTTTGGGGTTGGACTGCACCGATTTATACATGTGATTGCCAAAGGTTTCTATGGCTTTGTTCACAAAATCCATTTTATTATACTACCTCTTATATATTGATTTCAGTTGAAAGAAACTCTGTAACTCTTTTTCCCTGTTGATAGCCGTACTGATAAAGTGCGTTAATTTTTGTTTTATCCTTATCAAGCGCAGACATATACATATTGTCCTTAGGACACAAAACGAGCGCTTTACCTTCCTTTTCAAGTTCAAGCGCCTTCTTTAGTGAATCGTTATATAACTGCGCCTGTTGGGAAAGTAGTTTTGAAATTGCAGGATATTTCTTTGTTTTTTCTGCCTGTTTGGCATCTCCTTTTCCACTGCGAAAACGCTCTTTGCTGTTAGCAAGTAAAACGATAATCTTATCGCAGCCGTCGCTCAGTGCTTTATCAACGGGAATCGGATCGCAGACATAGCCGTCGTAATATCGCCTGCCATTAAAGGAATAAGGTTTGCAGGCAATCGGTCTTGCCGATGATGCACAGAGAACGCCGTAGTTATTTCTTTTTATATCCGATTTATCAAAATATACTGCATTGCCATTGTCAACGTCCGTTGCAACAACAACGAATTTTGTAGGCGACTCCATAAGTGCATCGTAATCCAGCGGACATTTACCACCCTCATTTGACAGCGTACCGTAGATATAATCCATATCAACAAACGATCCCTTTGAACATAAAAATGCAAGTGGTCCAATGGCTCTTGCAGAGAGATTATATTCAGTATAAAACTTAAGGTTTCGTCCGCTTTGCTTTGCAACAAAGGAGGCGCCGTTGGCTGCACCGGCGGAAACGCCGATAAAATAATCAACATTGATATTATTTTCAATCAGATAATCAAGCACACCGTCAGCAAAGGCAGCACTGTTGCCGCCGCCGACATCTATAATTCCAATCATATTAATTCTCCTATGGTTAGATAACACCTTCGTGTTAGCCAAAACTTACCGTATATTATACTACTTAATACAACTTTTTTCAATAGTACAGTATAGGTAACACATTTATTAAGAATATATTTGTATGTGATTCATATGCGTCTTTTGTGAATTTTTGACTGCTCAAGACCTGCGAAATTTGCGAATTGGTCGCTCAGTTTTTTTATTGAAAATCCTACACCATTGGGCTTATCGCTTTTGAGAGTTTATCATTTTTTGCTGTTCAAGACGGTAATATAGTATGTATAAGATTAGGCGAGGATTTTACTCCTCGCCTTGTCTTATGTATATGCTTCTATCGTTAATCTAACACCTAATTTAAACCCGACTTTGAAACTATCAAGTTCAATTATATTTGCAAATTCTTCGCTTGCCGTAAGAAGCTTCTCAAGCAACTCATTTTGCTCATCAGTCAGTGTTGCTTTCAGTTGTTCCTGATTTTTATTGACTAAACTTAGTGCTTCCTTGTAATTTGCATTGTTTTCAATGCGACTGTATTCTGTGGGTGTAATGTTACCATACCAAAGCTCTTCAAGAATATCCATAACATTACCTCACATAAATGACTTCGTTATAGACAATCTCTCTTGCCTGATTTGTGATGTTATTCATTGCCTGAACCCAAGCCATCATATCATTGGCTTTAAGTTGTTCGGTAATACCTTGCTGCTCTGCAAGTTGCCTTACAAGTCGCTCATACATTTCGGTTGCTCTGAAATCAACCTCATGCAAATATGAGTTTAGTTTGCATTGCGTCAGTAACGATGTATAACGAATCTTATGACAGTCCTTCAACCACTTCAAATGCCTTTGTCCCCAAGGCCCGATTTCATAATTAGTTTTAGTAGAAATCAAATTCGGCAGATACACACCATTCACAAGTGTATAACTAATACCTGTCTTTTCATCTGTAATATACTTTTTCATAACATAATCCTCCGTATCTTTGATTGATTAAAATGTTTTCTTTACCTACAATCAAACATCGGCTGATTATAAAGACCAAGGGAGGCAACCTTCTTTACGAAGTGCCTCCCTTGCGGTGCGTTTTTTTGCGTTCTTTGATGGCATCGGGGACGAGAAACGAAACACCGATTAGCCAGCCCGCAGGGCGCAGCTCATCGGGAGCAACAGTCCGGTGGACTGTTGCGTTGTTGAGAAGAAAGTCCGCCAATCATTTTTTCGTCGTGCGTCGCGCTAATTTTTACTGTCCGCCTATCAGCAAAAAGGACGGCATCAGCCGTCCTTCTTAATTCTACGCTATTATGCCTTCTTCAGCTTGCCTTTTTTGAGCAAATCCAGCATTTTGATATTCTGCTCAGGTGCACCTTTGTAATCGCTGATGCCGTTGGCGTGGGCAATCTTTTTACGGTGCGCGTATGAGCTGTCGATTTTAAGCGATTCCAGCGCATCAACGATGGAACCGCTTTTTCCGGTATACTTCGAATAATATTCATCCGTTGCTGCCGGCTTTTCCGTCTCGATATTCTTCTGATTCTTCGGACGGAGGACGCCGAGCAGTGAGCTATACGTATGCTTAATCCTGGTCATCGGCTCGTGCTTGCCGCTCGGATAATTCTCGTCATAGGAATAAAAATAGTCGTCATTCCCCTGCCCTGTGGCAATGCTGACGTGCCCGTTACCGCTCTTACTGGTAAACACACAGATGTCGCCCTTCTGCGGTACAAAGCCCTTTTTATAGCTGTGCCAGGTAAAGTTCTTTGTCAGATAAGGCGAGGTGTTGCGCTTTCTGTAATATTCAATGGCGTTGCCGATGGACTGCGGCGTAACGCCGAGCACGTTCTTGACAAAGCTCTTGACGAGGTCAACGCACTGCACACCGTAAACGCCATCGTAATCCACCTTTTTGCCGAGATACTTTTTAACCCAGGCATCCATTGTCATCGTTTTCTGTCTCCTTCCTTTCGAGGTTCATAGCCGCCGCGATGCCGGACGCTACTGCCGACACGGCAAGTCCGATGAGCGCGCTTTTCAGCGTCTCTTTACCGCTTGTAAAGTCCACAACGGCAAGATGCACGGCTATGTAAGCGAGCACCGCCTGCAAAAAAGTTCTGGCGGCTCTTTTGACTGTATTTTGCGTTATTCTCATTTGGCTGTCCTTTCCATCTCATTCAGTCTTTCTGTCACGGTTTTAATCTTCTCCTCTATTAATGGTATTCGCTCAGCGAAATTATTGTGCCTGTCCACCTTATCCTCGAGCTGCTGAATGCGGTAAGCCGTCAGCTTTGAGGAGGTGAGGATACCGCCGAACGTACCGGAGAGCGTACCGACCAGTGCCAGCAGACCGACGACGATTTCATTACTCAATCCTATTGCTCCTTTCGTTTATTTCTGAGACAGCTTCACCTTAGAAAGAAAAAACACCCCTGTCAAGCAAGGGTGTCTTAATATGTACTATGCTATAGCTTTTATAGTGTATATCGTTTATTCTTCCGTATCCTCTGCTTCTGTTTGCGCCTCGGTTTTCTCCGTCGGCGGCTCTGTTGTCGTTTCCGGCGGGAGCGTGGTGGTTTCCGCATACGCAATCAGACCGGTTTTGGCAATATGCGTAATCACCGTGGCGCTGTCATAAAAGCCCATCTTTTCCATAATCGGAAGAATTTCGAAATTCAGATAATCGGCGTTGGCGTGCTCGTCGATAATTTCATACGCCGTCGGATTCGGCGTTTCGTAGGCAAGCGCGTCCTGCAGACCGGCAATGCCATCTACCTCCTCGCCGTCCACGAAAATATACATATCCTTTACGACGATTTTACCTTTGTACGCCTCCTGCAAGGAGGTGGTTGTTTCCGTCGTACTTTCCGTCTCCGGCTCACTGACAGTAGTGGTATTCTTTTCAAACTTAATATTGCCCGTGAAATAAAGCGCCGCAAAAGCAACTGCCAGCAAAACGACGATAATCAGCACTGTATATGCACCGCTATGATTCTTCTTTTCCTTTTTAAAGCGGTGGCGCGTCAGGGTCGGGCGCGCTTCGTCGGTGTGCGTTTCATTCATCTCAAAGGCTGCGGTGCTCTCCTCATAAGAGGCATCGCCCTTTTTATGGACAATCAGCGGGCTGTCCAGCCTGCCGAGCACGGTTTTATTGAATTCCTTGATTTCATCGTTATCGGTCACAATCTTCTGCTTTTCATCATCGGCAGATTTTTGCTCCTCCTTCACCTCTTGAATGATATTGTCCATCATTTCCTCGGTGATTTTATTTTCATCACTCATATTGTTCACCTTTATACGGTTTGTTACTGTTTTGTCATATAATAGCACATTTTCAGTGACTTTTCAATATCATATTGAATTTGGCAAATATTATTGATATAATAAAAAGAGATTATAATTACGGAGGAAACCGTATGAGAATTTTAACCTTTGATATCGGCGGTACGTTCATCAAGTACGGCATTGTCGGTGACGATTTCAAGCTGCTGGAAACGCATAAGGTGCCTACCGAAGCGGAAAAGGGCGGTCAGGAGCTGATTGAAAAAATCATCGGGATTGTAGAAAGCAGCAAGGATATTGACCGTGTTGCCGTTTCCACCTGCGGTCAGGTGGACAGCGAAAACGGTATCGTCGTGAACGCACCCGGCTATATTCCCTACTACACGGGAATGATGGTAAAAAAGCTGATAGAAAACAGAACGGGTTATCCGACCTTTGTGGAAAACGACGTCAACGCCGCGGCAATGGGCGAAGCGATGTTCGGCGCGGCAAAGGGCAGCGACGATTTCATCTGCCTCACCTACGGCACGGGTATCGGCGGCGCGATATTTGCCGACGGCAGACTGTATAAGGGCTTTTCCTCCTCCGCCGGTGAAATCGGCCATATGGTGACGCACGCCGGCGGCAAGCAGTGCAACTGCGGCGGCGAGGGCTGCTATGAATGCTATGCTTCCGCCAACGCCCTGATTTCCGCCGTGAACCGCGTTTCCAAAAAGCCGCTGGACGCATTCAGCATTTTTGATAAGGATAACTTTGAAAAGCCGGAAATCCGCAGCGAAATTGATAAGTGGATTGACGAAATCATTGTTGGTCTGATGAATATCATTTATATTTTTAACCCCTCGCTGATTCTGCTCGGCGGCGGTATTATGAATGAGGATTACATCATCGAGCTGATTGACAGAAAGATATATAACCGCCTGATGCCGAACTACCGCAACGTCAACATCCTGCGCACCCGTCTCGGCAACGACGCCGCCCTGCTCGGCGCCGCTTATCTGGCAACGACCATATAGTTTGTAGTTTTTAGTTAGTAGTTAATAGTTAAAGAGGCAACCGTCGGTTGCCTCTTTCTTTGTTATACTGTGAATTTGCGGAAGATTTTTTTGCCCTTTTTGATGACGATGCCGTCGGCTAAATCGGCTTTGGTAAAGGTAGTGAAGCCGTCGGTCAGTTTTGCATCGTTGACGGAAACGCCGCCCTGCTGAATCAGACGTCTGCCCTCGCCGTTCGATTTAATCATCTCGCCCTTGAGCATCATCGCCAGCACGGTAATGGTGCCGTCCTCGCTGAAATCGCCGTCCTCCAGCGTGGTGGTCGGCATATTAGCATCATCGGCGCCGCCGCCGAACAGGGCTCTTGCTGCATTCTGCGCCTTTTCGGCTTCCTCCTCGCCGTGAACGAGCTTTGTCAGTTCATAGGCAAGAATTTCCTTTGCCTTATTGAGCTGGCTGCCCTCCCAGGCATCCATCGCTCTGATTTCCTCCATCGGCAGGAAGGTCAGCATACGGATGCACTTGAGCACGTCCGCATCGTCCACGTTACGCCAATACTGATAGAAATCAAACGGAGAGGTCTTGTTCGGGTCAAGCCAGACGGCGTTGCCGGCGGTCTTACCCATCTTTCTGCCCTGCGAATCCGTCAGCAGCGTAATGGTCATCGCGTGCGCGTCCTTGCCGAGCTTTTTACGGATTAATTCCGTACCGCCGAGCATATTGCTCCACTGGTCGTCGCCGCCGAACTGCAT
>CALGGQ010000235.1 GCA_937915775.1 uncultured Clostridia bacterium
ACAGGGCGTGCAGCTGATACCGGCAGGCGGCGGCAAAGCAATGCTGGTGATGCTCTCGGTCGGCGGGAAGATTAAATCCTCCGTCTGCCGCATCAACTGCCCCGTTGACAGCGAATTCCAGAAGCTGTTTTACGAAATCACCAAGCGCTGCTTCATCGGCGTTCCGCTGGGGGATATCAACTTATCCCTGATTCAGTCCACGGCGCCGCTGCTCGGCGAGCGGATTTTCGATATGCTGCCGGTGCTGTCCTCCCTGTGTTCGCTGTGCGCGGAAGCAGCAGAGGGCTCGCTGGTCATCACGGGCGAAACCAAGCTGCTCTCCCAGCCGGAGCTCGGGAACGACGCTTACAACATCTTAGTGCTGCTGGCAGGCAAGAAGAAGCTGGAGCGACTGCTCAATAAATTTGCCGAAACAAATGTCAACACAGCGCTTTTCATCGGCGATGAGAACCCTGTCTACGAACTGAAAAATACGGCAACCGCCATTGCCCGATTTACTTACAACCGCGTTCAGACGGCTACGCTCGGCATCATCGGTTCCCTGCGAACGGATTACCAGAGCATTTTGCCGCGCGTGGATTACATTATGAAAACCGTATCGGATTTATTAAAGGAAGGAGGCTTCCGCTATGAGTGATAAAGAAAAAGCGACGGAGCTTGAAGAAGAGCTTCAGGAGGAAACCGTCGAGGTAACAGAGGCGGAGACCGAAATAGAGGAAACGCCCGAAAAGACGCGCGAGGAGGAGCTGGAGGAGCAGCTCGCTGCCGCCAAGGACGCGCATCTGCGCACCGCAGCAGAATATGCCAACTACCGCGCACGCAGCGCCAAGGAGAAGGAGCAGACCTTCACGAACGCCAAGTGCACCGTGGTGGCGGACATTCTCCCTGCGATTGATAACTTAGAGCGCGCCATCGCCAATGACAGCGGCGACTACGAAGGGCTGAAAAAGGGCGTGGAGATGACGCTCACCGGCTTAATGACCGCGCTGGAAAAGCTCGGCGTGGAACAGTACGGCGAAGCGGGCGACAGCTTTGACCCCAACGTGCATAACGCCGTGATGCACGTTGAAGATGAAAAATTCGGTGACAACGAAATCACCGACGTTTTCCAGAAGGGCTACAAAATCGGTGACAGAGTCATCCGACCGGCAATGGTAAAAACAGCCAACTGACGGCTGATACAATAAAAGGTAAATAATAATAGTAAATAATCTGAAAAGGAGATAGATATTATGTCAAAAATTATCGGTATTGATTTAGGTACAACCAACAGCTGCGTAGCAGTTATCGAGGGCGGCGAGCCCGTTGTTATCACCAATGCAGAGGGTGCGAGAACAACTCCCTCCGTGGTAGCGTTCACCAAGGACGGCGAAAGAATGGTAGGCGCCGTTGCCAAACGTCAGGCCATCACAAATCCTGACAAGACCATCGCTTCCATCAAACGTCATATGGGCTCCGATTATAAGGTAAACATCGACGGCAAGGCATACACCCCGCAGGAAATCAGCGCCATCATTCTGCAGAAGCTCAAGGGCGATGCAGAGGCGTATCTCGGCGAGCCGGTCAGAGAAGCGGTTATCACCGTGCCAGCATACTTCACCGACTCTCAGCGTCAGGCAACGAAGGACGCAGGCAGAATTGCCGGTCTGGACGTCAAGAGAATCATCAACGAGCCTACCGCTGCGGCACTTGCTTTCGGTATCGATAAGGAAGAGGACCAGAAGGTTATGGTTTACGACCTCGGCGGCGGTACCTTCGACGTTTCCATCATCGAAATGGGCGACGGTGTGCAGGAGGTGCTTGCCACAGCCGGTAACAACCGTCTCGGCGGCGATGACTTTGACCAGAAGATTATGGATTGGCTGGTTGCCGACTTTAAGGCGCAGAACGGCATTGACCTTTCAAACGACAAGATGGCAATGCAGCGTGTGAAGGAAGCAGCAGAAAAGGCAAAGATTGACCTGTCCGGCATGACAACGGCACAGATTTCCCTGCCCTTCATCACCGCGGACGCAACCGGCCCGAAGCATCTGGAAGCAACCCTGACCAGAGCAAAGTTTAACGAAATGACGGCTGACCTCGTGGAAGCTACGATGGGTCCCGTCCGTCAGGCAATGAACGATTCCGGTCTTTCCATGAACGAAATCGACAAAATTCTCCTCGTCGGCGGCTCCACCAGAATCCCCGCTGTTCAGGAAGCCATCAAGAAGTATTCCGGCAAAGAGCCGTTCAAGGGCATCAACCCCGACGAATGCGTCGCGATGGGTGCTGCGCTGCAGGGCGGCGTGCTGAATAAGGATATTGAGGACGGTCTGCTTCTGCTCGATGTTACCCCGCTGTCGCTCGGTATTGAAACGATGGGCGGCATCAACACCGTGATTATCGAAAGAAACACCACCATCCCGACCAAGAAGAGCCAGATTTTCTCCACCGCTGCCGACAACCAGACGAGCGTTGAGGTTCATGTGCTGCAGGGCGAAAGAGAATTTGCTGCCGATAACAAGACCTTAGGCCGTTTCCATCTTGACGGTATTATGCCGGCAAGACGCGGCGTGCCGCAGATTGAGGTTACCTTTGACATCGACGCCAACGGCATCGTTCATGTATCCGCCAAGGATAAGGGTACCGGCAAGGAGCAGCAGATTTCCATCACCGCTTCCTCCAACATGAGCAAGGAGGACATTGACAAGGCAGTCCGCGAGGCAGAGCAGTTTGCCGCAGAGGATAAGAAGCGTAAAGAGGCTGTCGACGCCAGAAACAGCGCCGACCAGATGGTTTACGAAACCGAAAAGCTCCTCAGCGAAAACGGCGACAAGTTCTCCTCCGACGATAAGGCAGCACTGGAAAGCAAGCTCTCCGCACTGAAAGCAGCGCTTGAGGGTGACAACACAGACGCCATCAAATCCGCACAGGAGGATCTGACCAACAAGTTCTACGAGGTATCGCAGAAGCTGTATCAGTCCGCACAGGAAGCAGGTCCGCAGGCTGACCCGACGCAGGGTGCCGCACCGGACGACGGCTACACCGATTATACGGAGGTTGATGAAAACTAATTCGGAATTCGAAGTTCGGAATTCGGCATAATTGACGGAGGCAACCATGCCCGATAAAAGAGATTACTACGAGGTGCTCGGCGTCAGCAAGAGCGCCTCGGATGACGAAATCAAAAAAGCATACAGAAAAGCAGCACGGCAGTACCACCCCGACCTGCACCCCGACGATAAGGAAGCCGAGGCAAAGTTCAAGGAGTGTAACGAGGCATATGAGGTCTTATCCGACCCCGACAAGAAGGCGCGTTACGACCAGTTCGGCTTTGCCGGCGTTGACCCGAATTACGGTGCGGGCGGCGCAGGCGGTTACGGCGGCGGCTTCGGCGGCTTTGAGGGCGATATTGACCTTGGCGACATCTTTTCCTCCATCTTCGGCGGAGGCGGCGGTTTCGGCGGCTTTGGCGGAGCGCGAAATCCGAATGCGCCTCAAAAAGGCAGAGACATTCAGAGCGCTGTCACCATCACCTTTGAGGAAGCGGCAAAGGGCTGCAAAAAGGTGATTGAGGTGCCGCGAGTGGAGGACTGCTCCCAGTGCCACGGCACCGGTGCGGCGGAGGGCAGCTCGCCCAAAACCTGCCCCGACTGCCAGGGACGCGGCGTCGTCAACGTGCAGCAGCGTACAGCGTTTGGCGTGATGAGCACCCAGCGCACCTGTTCGCGCTGCGGCGGCAAGGGCAAGATTATTGACAATCCCTGCCCGAAATGCCAGGGTAAAGGCAAGG
>CALGGQ010000236.1 GCA_937915775.1 uncultured Clostridia bacterium
GGATGATATAGGACGTGCCGTTGTACTTGGTTGCCATGCGCCGGAACCACATATCATGCAGCGAGGCACCGTCCTTTAGCAAAGTGCGCGGCACGACTGTCCAGCCGCAGCGCACGCCGGTAAAGCCAGCCATCTTCGAGAGCGAGTTGATCTCGATCGCGCAGGTCTCCGCGCCCGCGATCTCATAGATGCTGTGCGGGAGCGCGCTGTCGCGGATATACGCCTCATACGCCGCGTCAAAGAGAATCACCGCGCCGCAGGCGTTTGCCCAGTCCACCCAGGCTTTCAGCTTTTCCTTGGTGAAAACAGCGCCGGTCGGGTTGTTGGGAGAGCAGAGATATACAATATCTGCCTTTATCTGGCTGTCGGGATACGGGGCAAAATTGTCTTTTTCCGAGGAGGGAAAATGAATGATGCGCCTGCCCTCCATTACATTCGCGTCAACATAGGCGGGATAGGCAGGCTCAATCACAAGCGCTGCACTGCTTTTGTCGAATAAATCAAGAATATGACCGAGCTCATCGCTCGCGCCGCTTGAGATGAACACCTCGTCAGGACTAAGGCTCACGCCTCTTTTTCCGTAATGCGCGGCAATCGCCTCGCGCAGAACCGGCATGCCGCATTCGTCCAAATATCCCGTAAAAGTTTCTTTTTTTGCCTGGTCGTCCACCGCACTGTGCAGCGCGGCAATGACCGCGCCGCACAGGGGTAAAGAAACGTCGCCTATCCCTAATCGGTAAATTTTATGAACAAGTACATGCTGAGCGAGATAGGCCTCCGTCTTCTTAGCAATGTGATAAAACAAATAGGAATTCTTCAAATTTGCATAATTCATATTGGGAATCAGCATACTATTTCTCCTTTAGACTTGCACCGATAAAGCCAACAAATAACGGGTGCGGTCTGTCGGGTCGGCTCTTGAATTCGGGGTGGTACTGAACGCCGATGTAAAACGCTCTTTCACTGAGCTCCACGGTTTCAATGAGCCTACCGTCTGGCGAAATACCGCTTAAGGTTAAGCCGTGCTGCTGCAGCACCTCGCGGTAATCGTTATTGAATTCATAGCGGTGGCGATGGCGCTCGCTGATGCTTTTTTGCCCGTAAAGCGAGCGGATAACCGTATCCTTTTGCAATGCGCAGGGATATGCGCCGAGACGGAGCGTGCCGCCCTTGTCGATATCCTCATACTGTCCGGGCATAAAGTCAATGACCTTATGCTGGCACAGCTCGTCAAACTCGCCCGAGTTTGCATCCTTAAAGCCCGCCACATTTCTGGCATATTCAATCACCGCTATCTGCATACCGAGGCAGATGCCGAAGTAAGGCACCTTGTTTTCACGCGCGTACTGCGCCGCCAGAATCATACCCTCAATGCCGCGGCTGCCAAAACCGCCGGGAACAATAATGCCATCCAGCTCCGAGAGCATTTTGCCGACATTTTCAGCGGTGCTTTCTTCGGAGTCAATCCAGTGGATTTTCACCTTGGCGTCGTGGTAATAACCCGCATGGCGCAGCGCCTCTGCAACCGAAAGGTACGCATCGTGCAGCTCCACATATTTGCCAACAAGCCCGATATGCACCTCTGTGCGCTCCGCTTTAATCTTGTTGACGAGCGCCGTCCACTCTGCCAAATCAGGCGCGGGTGCATCCAGCGAAAGCTCACGGCAAACCACCTCGGAAAAGTGCGATTTTTCCAGCATCAGCGGCGCTTCATACAGATTATCCAGCGTGATATTTTCAATCACGCAGTCACGCTTGACATTACAAAACAGCGCGATTTTATCAAAGATGGATTTTTCCAGCGGTCTGTCGCAGCGCAGCACAATGATATCGGGTTTGACGCCCATACCCTGCAGCTCCTTAACAGAGTGCTGCGTCGGCTTGGATTTATGCTCATCGGAACCGCTGAGAAACGGCACCAGACAAACATGAATAAACAGGCTGTTTTCCTGCCCGACCTCCAGCGAAATCTGGCGTACCGCCTCAATAAACGGTTGGCTCTCAATATCGCCGATGGTGCCGCCGATTTCCGTAATCACTACATCGGCGTCCGTCTTTGCACCGACGGAGTAAACGAATTCCTTAATCTCATTCGTGATATGCGGAATAACCTGCACGGTAGAGCCGAGGTATTCGCCGCGGCGCTCTTTATTGAGGACATTCCAGTACACCTTACCTGTCGTGAGGTTAGAATACTTATTCAAATTTTCGTCGATAAAACGCTCATAGTGACCGAGGTCCAGGTCGGTTTCCGCGCCGTCCTCGGTTACATATACCTCACCGTGCTGATACGGGCTCATCGTTCCCGGATCCACGTTAATATACGGGTCGAGCTTTTGTGCCGCGACCTTAAGCCCTCTGGCTTTTAATAATCTGCCGAGCGAAGCGGCGGTAATGCCCTTGCCGAGTCCGGAAACAACACCGCCTGTTACAAATATGTATTTCGTCATAGTTAATCCCACGCAGTCGTATTCATACAATATTCGCAGTTGCTGTCATACTTTGGATTACAGTAGGAGGTATCCTCCTGCTGTACTTTTTTCTCAGTGAAGATATCCTGAATGATAATCATTCGGGCAATCATAGGAACATCTATTGTCATTTTGATTCCTCCCAAATAGTGACAAAGGCATCACCGATAAAATCAGCGACGCCTTTGCCTGTTATATTAAAGTTTGTTATAGATTATTCACACCTCATCCGACTGCCTATCGGCAGCCACCTTCTCCTCAAGGGGAAGGCAAATAGGATTAAGATTTATACGACGCCCTGAGCAATCATAGCGTCCGCAACCTTTTCAAAGCCCGCAATATTTGCGCCGGCAACGTAATCGCCGTCAAGGCCGTACTTCTTGGAAGCCTCGTCGATATTGTGATAGATGTTGACCATAATATCCTTGAGCTTTCTGTCAACCTTTTCAAACGACCAGTAAACACGCTCGGAGTTCTGGCTCATCTCCAGTGCGGAGGTGGCTACACCGCCTGCATTAGCTGCCTTACCGGGCAGAAAGAGAATGCCGTTTTCCTGTAAGTATGCCGTTGCATCTCTTGTGGTCGGCATATTCGCACCCTCGCAGACAGCGATAACGCCGTTTGCGACAAGCTGCTTGGCATCTTCCAGATGCAGCTCATTCTGCGTTGCGCACGGAAGCGCGATATCGCATTTGATGTTCCAGACGCCTCTGCCCTCGTGATACTGAGCAGACGGTCTTGCCGCCGCATATTCCGTCAGTCTGGCGCGCTTGACTTCCTTAATTTCCTTCAGGAGCGCAACATCAATTCCCTCAGGGTCATAAATCCAACCCGATGAATCGGACACGGTGACGACTTTCGCACCGAGCTGCTCCGCCTTTTCAACGGCATAGATAGCAACGTTACCCGAGCCGGAAACCACAACGGTCTTGCCTGCGATGTCAATGCCGTGGTCCTTGAGCATTTCTTCGGTGATGTAAAGCAGACCGTAGCCCGTCGCCTCGGTTCTGGTGAGCGAGCCGCCGTAGGATAAGCCCTTGCCGGTTAAAACGCCCTCATAGCGCTTCTGAATTCTCTTATACTGACCGAACATATAGCCGATTTCTCTGGCACCTGTGCCGATATCGCCGGCAGGTACGTCGGTGTTCTCGCCGATTACCTTACACAGCTCGGTCATAAAGCTCTGGCAGAACATCATAATCTCTCTGTCGCTCTTGCCCTTCGGGTCAAAGTCAGAGCCGCCCTTACCGCCGCCGATGGGTAAACCGGTTAAGGAGTTTTTGAAAATCTGCTCAAAGCCGAGGAACTTAATGACGGAAAGCGTTACACTCGGATGCAGACGTAAGCCGCCCTTGTACGGACCGATAGCGGAGTTAAACTGCACACGGTAGGCACGGTTGACATGCACCTGACCGGCATCGTCAATCCACGGAACGCGGAAACGGAAAATTCTTTCCGGCTCCACCAATCTTTCCAGCAAAGCGAGCTTTCTGTATCTTTCCTCGTTTGCCTCAATGACGGGACGCAGGGAATCAAACACCTCACTGACTGCCTGTAGGAACTCCGGCTCATTGCCGTCACGCTTCTTCAAAAAGTCCATTACTTCATCAACATATGCCATTCTTCTTTCCTCCTTTTTGACAGGAACTTAATGTCCCCATTCCATTTCATTCTAATATAAATGTGACGGATATACAAGACTAAAGTTATCCCTGCTAACCCTGTTAACCCCTTGCAAGCAAGCGCACCTTCTGTTACTTTGTAATTAAATATATTCATTGAACGAATTGGAAGAGCTTGCGGGTAATGAGGAGGCACTAAGGCATATGGTATCGATGGTAAAGAAGCTCAGTGAGGAAGAGAAGATACAGCTGCAATGCGAAGCCAGGAAACTTCTTACAGATCCCGAGTCGGAATAGTCATATCTTATAATAAGCGATCATGGAGAAGGGGCTCGGGCGGGGTTTTGCGAAGGCGCCGGCAGACCTTTAAAACACGGAGT
>CALGGQ010000237.1 GCA_937915775.1 uncultured Clostridia bacterium
GGTCCGTTCATCGGCGCTGCGATTGCCGCCCTTGTTTATAAGTTCCTTGAAAGCGGCAAAGAGGAAGCATAAAGTCCGGCAACTGAATAAGCAATAAAGGGGAGGGAACTACCCTCCCTTTTTCGGAGTAAATTATGTACATAGCTAAAAAAGAAAAATCGAATTACTATTTCGGCCTTATCGGTCAGAATATGCTGTATTCGTTGATTGGCGGCTCTTTTTTCACATACTTTCTAACGGATATTGCCCTTTTTCCGGCTATCGCGGTTTCCGTGATGCTGGTGGTGATGAAGGTGTGGGACGGTGTCAACGACCCGATTGTCGGCTCTTTTGTCGATAAGCATTCCTTCAAAAACGGCGAAAAGCTCAGACCGTTTTTGAAATATACACCGCTTCCGGTCGGCATTTTTACGGTGCTGATGTTCATCGTCTTTTCCACGCAGGAAAGCCTGCTGTGGCTGCGGATTTCCTACTTCGTCATTATGTATATCTGCTGGGATCTGAGCTACACGTTCCAGGATGTTGCCATCTGGGGCATCACGGCGTGCGTTTCTCCCGACTCCTCGGAGCGTGACCGCTTCGTGCAGTGGGCGAGAACGTTCGGCTCGATTTCCTACGGTATTTTCAGCGCCGGTATTCCGATGGCGCTGGAGATGGTCGTCAATGCCACCGGCTCCACGTGGAAGCTGATGACGATTGTTTTTGCGCTCATCTTCGGTCTCGGCGGGTCCATGATGTCGCTGCGCTGCTATCAGGCGCAGGAGCGTATCCGCGTCAATGTCAACGATCAGCAGGAGAGCCTGCGTGAAAGTTTTGCATTGCTGTTTAAAAACAAGATGATGCTGCTTGTTACCGCGGCGAATCTTTGCGGTGCGCTTGGCTTCGGCGCCAATCTTGTTACTTACTTTTTCAAATATAAAATCCCTGCCGATTTTCTCGGCAACGGTGAGGGCATCTGGGGAATGATCGGCGCGCTTGGTCTGACGACGATTTATTATGCGATTACCAGTGCGCCCGGCTTTATCGGTATGATGCTGGCGGATAAGATGAAGCAGTGGTTCCACGGCTATAAGAACGTGCTCATCTTTATGCAAATCTGTAATATCGTCACCAGAACGATTGCGTTCTTTATCGGCTTTGAAGGAAATAAGCTGTGGCTGTCAATGCTCATTGTCGGTATCGGCTGTATTCCGAACGGAGCGACCTCGATTGCGCAGACCTCGATATTCTGCGACAGTATCGATTATATGGAGTACAAAACCGGCAAACGCACCGAGGGCGTTACCTTCTCCATTCAGACCTCGTTCACCAAGATTTCCAGCGGTATTACTGCCGGCTTGGCGGCACTGACGCTGCATCTGCTGCATTACCATGCCATTGATGCAGAGGGCGTTGTTTACATCGGCACGCAGTCACAAGCGTTTGAAAGCTGGATTTGGCCGCTCGTGATGCTGACACCGGCGATTGCCAGCGTACT
This sequence comes from uncultured Clostridia bacterium, assembly GCA_937915775.1. Taxonomy (GTDB): domain Bacteria; phylum Bacillota; class Clostridia; order Oscillospirales; family Acutalibacteraceae; genus Eubacterium_R. The sequence continues at coordinate 1,478 of CALGGQ010000237.1, forward strand.
CTTCATCATCCCGCTACTGTTCCTTAAGTACACACCCGAGGAACGCCATAAGGTGGAGGAAGCCTTGAAGGAACGTCGAGCTGTGGCAGAGACGGAATCAAATTAATAATTGTGTTATTACGAAAGAGGAACACGGTGCCGTGTTCCTCTCAGCGTGTCGAAAAACCTACAGAACAGATTTCGACACGCTGTGAGACTCTTGAAAAAGGAGCAGAATTTCGTATTTTGCGAGCGGGAGCTGTACGATGGTACCGCCCCCGAGCAAAAGACGGAAAGCGCCAAAATTCCCGAGAATTCGATATTCTCGGGAATTTTCAATCGCTGTTATCAAAAGATGCTGCGCACGCGGAGCGTCGAGGACGCCGCTCCCTACAAATAAAGCTTGGCGCGTTTATGCCCTTTTTCGACAGTCTCTGAGGAACACGGTGCCGTGTTCCTCTTTTATAATTGATGGTCCTCGCCGTATTCCTTTGCATATTCAACGTTTTCCTCGCTTGGAATCGGTACGCCCATTTCGGTTTCACCGTCCGGCTGTACTGTCGGGTTCGTCGTCCAGGCGGCGTATTTATTCATAATGTTCTTATTGGCCTTCAGCGTTTTCTTTTTCATCTTTTTCCACCTCCGTTATTTCTATTGTTCCCCACATTGCAAAAAATAGTGGAATTATTATTTTATTTATGCTATAATATATTGAATTATTATGTGCGGAGGTGAAAATATGGCTAAATGGTTCAAAGCCTTGACGGCGTATTTGTTATGCGCTGTTATCGCGGCAGTCAGCGTAACCGTCGGCGGTATTTTCACCGCTGATAAAGCAGACGGTGCGCCGATTGGCGTCAATGAACAATACATCAGCGAGCTGACTGATATCTACCGTCAATATGACCCCGATGATTATGAAGCGCTTGATAAAAGCAATCCTTATGCCCTTAAGCGCCTGCTTGTCTGCGGCTATAACGGTAA
>CALGGQ010000238.1 GCA_937915775.1 uncultured Clostridia bacterium
GCCTGCTTTGATATGTATTATGAGCCGGAGGATATGGCAAAGGCGAGCGTCGATTTCGGCTTTCGCACGGTGATGTGCTGCGCAGTCAATGACTTCAAGGACAGCATCCCGCTATTAGAGAAATATTACAACTTGTATAATTCATATGACGAATTAGTGTCCTACAAGCTCGGCTTCCATGCAGAGTATACAACCTCAAAAGAGATAATGCAGGGTGTGGCAGCACTGGCGGAGAAGTATCATGCGCCCGTCTTTACCCACACGGCAGAAACGGAAAGTGAGGTTAAGGAGTGTATCGCGCGTTACGGTAAAACGCCGGTTGCTCTGTTTGACGAGCTCGGCTTATGGAACTACGGCGGCGGTGCCTATCACTGCGTATGGATAAACGAAGAGGATATGGATATCCTCAAAAAGCGCGGCGTATGGGCAGTTATCAATGCTGCCTCCAATGCCAAGCTGGCTTCCGGCATCGCTCCTGTTACCGATATGATGGATAAGGGCGTTCCGCTCGCCGTAGGAACAGACGGTCCTGCCAGTAATAACGCACTGGATATCTTCCGCGAAATGTATCTGATTGCAGTGACGCAAAAGCTCAAAAATCACGACGCTGCCTCCTGCGATGCAGACGCAATACTGAAAATGGCAACCGTAGGCTCGGCACACTGTATGGGGCTCAATAACTGCGATGTGATTGACATCGGCAAAACCGCAGACTTAATTGTCATTGACCTGCATCGCCCAAATATGCAGCCAATAAACAATATCACCAAAAACTTGGTTTACTCCGGCTCCAAAGAAAACGTGCTCATGACGATGATTAACGGAACAATTTTATACGATAACCGCCAGTTCATCGGGATTGACAATGAGCGGATTTACCGGGAAGCACAAGCGGTCATCGACAGAATCAGATAAGCAAAAGCGTGCAGAATCAAATCTGCACGCTTATTTTTACAGATATTTTTTCAGCAGCACCATATCGTCCTCAAAGAGCGTTACCTCATTTTGCCGCAGGTCGCAGTCAACCTTTAACAAATTGACTAAATTCGGATTATACACCGTGAGGGTGTTTTCCTCCAGTTTTTCAATATTCTCCTCGCCGCCGAGCGCGCTGAGCAGCTCCCGCACCTTTCGAGGATAGTATTGCTCCGTTTCAGGATTATAAAAAGCAACTGCCGTTCGAGACAGAAAATAGGATAGCGCGGTTAAAACGATGCCTGTTAAAATAAAGTATAACCATTGGTTGCCGTTTTGGACCAGTTCGTACAGCGAGCCGTAAGTCTGAAACGGAATGCGCAAATCCAGGAGCGACGGCACCAGATACGCCGCAAACACCGTAAAGAGATACGCTACATAGAGAAACGGACTGTACAAGAGCAGAAAAAGCGAAAGTAATCGTACATCGCCGAAGATAATAGCAAGCGCACAGAGAAAGCAAAAAGCGGATTTCACCCTGCCCTTTAGCCTTGCATACAGATAGAGAAAAACACCGGCGGTGACAAAGCTATTGACAAAATACTTACCTGTCAGATACTGCGACACTGACTTACTATCTGTCAAGCTCATCGCACCGCTGATAATACCGCTTTCATTCACTGCTGTGCCGCCGTAGGACTTATGGTAAAACAAATCGCCGAGGCTATTGGAAAAGAACAGCTCATAAAGGTTGTTGACTGCTCCGAACAGGGCGCCCTTCCCTTTCAGCAATGCCGCAAACCCTTTCAGCAGTTCAAACAGCTTCGGATAAAGCAAGCCGATGCCGAACGCGATACACACATGGATAATCAGCAGTGCAGCAAAGCCGTATTCCCACTTGACACGACTAAATAAAAACACGCAGAGCCCTGCCGCGATGACAGCAAACAAAACACTGTAATAATGCTCTGAAAAAGAAGCATATATCACACTGCCCGCTGCCGTGCAAAAGCCCGCTGCAAGGGCTTTTTTGATGGTATTCGTAACATAATACACCGCAAAGGACGGCAGCAAAAACGCCGCAAACAGCCCGAGCGCGTCATCCGTTTTAAGAAACGGCAGCGCATTCACCGCCATCAAGAAAGCGGCAAGAAAAATATAAGCGTAAGAAAAGCGCTTGTTAGCGTCCCGAAAAAAAATAACCGTATTTCTCATACGGTTATTATGGGCATTTATTTCAGTTTTAATACAGCATTATAATCATCAATATCATAATTTCCGGCTGAGTTTTTCAGCAGGTCAAGGATATCCGCCGGCTTGCCGTCAAAGGTTTTGGCATTGATTTTTTTCAGAACAGGTTTTAGCCGTCCGAACACGGCGAGGATAGCGTCGCCCTTCGGCGTGCCCTCGGTAAAATACTGATTACCTTCAAACATCATACGGACAAGCTCTGCGGCAACATCCTTCACCTTTTCCTTTTTGATGCTCTTATCGACCTTGATGAAGAGCAGTCTGCCAAGACCGCCGACTGTCGTCTTTTGCAAAATTTTGCCAACAAGCTTTAATACGGGCTTCAGCTTTTTATCAAGATGGAATTTACCCATCATACGTTCGGTATCGTACGCCATATCGTACAGCACGTTGACGATCATCTGATCAAACAAATCAGCGAGATACTGCTTACAGGTTTTGCCCTTGGTATCCCAGTCAAAATCTGGCGTTTCCAGCGTTTTAATATCCACCGTTGCCTCATCAACAATATCCACCAGACGAATAAC
>CALGGQ010000239.1 GCA_937915775.1 uncultured Clostridia bacterium
CTACACTCTTTCCCTACACGACGCTCTTCCGATCTTAAACCGGCTCCGATACAGCGGGTGTTTCACCGGCTGCCGGTGCTTCAAAGCTCTCTGCAGCAGGTGTCTCCGCAACTGCCGGCTGCTCCGGCTCAACCGGAACGCTTTCCACCTCATGAACCACAGGCGCCTCTTCGACAGGCGGCTGCGGATTCACAGAGTCCGTATTACCGAAAATTTCGTTTAAAAAATCATCCATAGAATAACCTTCTTTCGTTCGTGTTTGCCATAGTTATAATATGCAAATGTTAAACAAACATTAAATGACATAAAATTATTTTGCTTTCGGCAGGGTAAAGACGAATTCCGCCTCTGTTCTACTGTCCGAGCGGGCATAGATTCTGCCGCCGAGCATCTCTACCATTATTTTAACAATATATAGTCCGAGCCCGGCGCCCTTCGCATCAAGGCTGCGGGATTTATCCACCTTATAGAAGCGCTCAAAAATTTTGGACAGCTCGTCGGACTGAATACCCTCTCCGCTGTTTTTGATGGAAACCTGCACCTTTTCACCGAGCTCCGTCACATTGATGTCGATATAACCGTTCTCATTGGTGAACTTCACCGCATTATCAAACAGGTTATAGATAACCTGATAAATCATATCGGTATCGGCATTGACGCGGTGCGGCTCCAGGTTATCGAGCCCGCGGATTTCAATATGCTTCTTTTCGATTTTCTGCTCAAAGGTCAGCAGAATATGAATAATCTGGTCGGAAATGTTGTAATTCTTCGGCTTCATTTCAAAGTCGCCCGATTCCATCTTGCTCATATTCAGCATCGCAACAACGAGACGGGACAGACGCCGCACCTCATCGGAAACGATTTTCAGATAATAATCCTGCTTATCGCGCGCAATCGTACCGTCCAGAATTCCGTCAATGAAGCCGGCAATGGAGGTCATCGGCGTTTTCAGCTCGTGCGACACATTGGCAACGAAGGAACGGCGCGAGCTTTCCAGCTTATCGAGCGCGTCCGCCATATCGTTAAAGGCGATGCCCAGATCCGCCAGCTCGTCGTCACCGCTCACCTTGACGCGGTAAGAGAAATCGCCGACGGCAAAGCGTTTGGCGGCAACACTCATCTGCTGCAAGGGGGTAACCATTCGTCTGGTCGTCAGCCAGATGAACAGGAAGGCAAATGCCAGACAGATAACGGCGGTGGCGATAAAGGTTTTCAGCACCGTCAGCACGATATCCGTCGTGCCCTCGTCGACAGTGGCAAATACTGTTCCGATAATGGCGTTCGAGCCCTCTGTATTACCCTGCGTATAAACCGGTGCCACTATCGCCGTGCCGACAACATAGCTGCCTCTGCCGTTAATCTCCGTGCGCGTCACGGCGGTGCCGTTTTCATACACGCTCTGCATCAGAGAATCCTCGACGGTAAACATTTTATGTTCCTCGCACACCATCGAATTGGTATAATACGGCTTCATGCCTGTCTGCTCCTTGCAGATGATGACGTTTCCCTCCACATCGCAGACGAAAATATCCGCCTTGATGCAGCTTGAAATCACATCGAGCGATTCCGCAATCTGCACCTTTTGCGTGGAATAAGTGCCGTTCATATCGTTGACAATCAGCAGGTTTGAGACATTGGCGGCAACGGTTTTGGAGTTCTCGCGCAGCAGGTTTGTCTTTTCGTCAATGGAATAGGAATTGACCAGCACCATCAGCGTGGTACCCAGCGCGATAAACGTCACTAAAAAAATGGCGGCGAACACCAGAAAATACCGCGTAAAAATATTAAAATGTTGTGATTTCAGACGTATTTTTTTCAGTTTCATTTTATACTATTTGTAATGAGAAAGGCGGGAGGGAATGTTCCCTCCCTGCTTCACCTTCGGTTTATTCCTTTGTTTCGAATTTATAGCCGACGCCCCAGACGGTCTTCAGCGTCCATTTGTCCGACACGCCCTCGAGCTTTTCACGCAGGCGCTTAACGTGTACGTCAACGGTTCTGGAGTCGCCGTAGTAATCAAAGCCCCACACCTCGTCCAGCAGCTGATCGCGCGTGTATACCCTGTTCGGATTGGAGGCGAAATGATAAATCAGCTCCAGCTCTTTGGGCGGCGTATCCACGGGAACGCCCTTCACCTTCATCTCGTAATTCGTAATATTGATTTCAAGGTTGTCGTAAATCACAACCTTCTTTTCATCCTCGTTCATCTCCGCCTCGCCCTTAGTGCGGCGCAGCACGGCTTTGATACGCGCCATCACTTCCTTGGCGTCAAACGGCTTCACCACATAGTCATCGGCACCAAGCTCCAGACCGAGCACCTTGTCAAAGGTTTCACCCTTGGCGGTCAGCATAATAATCGGCACGGAGGACGTCTTGCGGATTTCACGGCAGACCTGCCAGCCGTCCATCTTCGGCAGCATGATATCCAGCAGCACCAAATCGGGTGATTTGCTCTGGAAGGTTTCCACGGCAGCTGCGCCGTCATTTGCCGTCACGACGGTGTAACCGTCGTTTTCCAGATAGAGCTTTAACAGCTCGCAGATGTTTAAATCGTCGTCTACAACTAAAATTTTCGCCATAATGTTTCTCCTTTATCTGTTAATGCAAGTGTTTACCAATCAATATGCTGTTTCATACAGCTCTCAACATAGTCGATAAACTGTCTGGCACAGCGTGGGGAACGTCCGCCGCGGCGGCGCGCCCAGCTTTCAGCAGCGGCGAGCAGCCTTTCCTCGTCAAGGTTTAGCCCTCTGTCCGCAGCGATTTTAGCGGTGATATCATGAAACTCCGCCTTGTCCGGATTCGGGAAATAGATGGAAAGACCGAAGCGCTCGGAGAGCGATAGCTCCTCCTGCAGCGTATCGCTGAGGTGAACGTCATTCTGCCTGTCAGCATAGTTTTCTTTAATCAAATGGCGGCGGTTCGAGGTCGCATAAATCAGCGTATTCGCCTGCCTGCCGGAAAGCGATCCCTCCAGCGCTGCCTTGAGCGCACCGAAGGAATCCTCGTGTGCATCAAAACTTAAATCATCGATAAAAATGATGAATTTCATCGGGCTTTCTGCCAACTGCTCGCGTATCCGCGTGAGGTCGGGAATATCGCTTTTGGCGATTTCCAGCATCCGCAGCCCTCGTTCGCGGTATTCATTGAGCAGCGCATGTACCGTTGAGCTTTTGCCGGTGCCGCGGTCGCCGTAAAGCAACAGATTATTCGCGGGATAGCCACTGAGGAAGGACAGTGTGTTGTCAATTGCCTGCTGCCGCTGCCTCTCATAGCGCTTCAAATCCGTCAAACGAATCGTGTTCAGGGAAGTAATCGGCTGCAGCGCTCCGTCGCGCCATGTGAACGCTGCATACTGCGCAAACACACCGTAACCGTTTTCACGGTGCCACGCGGCTAAATCCTCCAGATGCGCCGTCCAGTTTTCGGTAAGCGGCGGCTCATCTGTTCCCAGCTCCCATTGCGGAAGCGCTTGCAGCACGGCTGCCGTCTCGCCCTCCGCTAAGGCGATGAGTTCTTCACTCGTCAGCTTTGCCGCAGTCTCCAGCAGTGCCAAATCGCTTTTCACACCGCGCAATACCGCCGATGGAAGCAACGCCGTTTCGCCCGCAGCCGCTGCTTTGGTAAACAGGTTGTCCGCAGTGAGCACCGCCTGTGTGATACAGCGCCGCAGAGAGCCGTAAGGCGCAGCCAGCCGGAACAAAGCGGCATAGGCTCTCACCTGTTCCCCGCCGTCTCCGCAGGCAAACTGCTGCAGCAGCTGCACCGCCTGAGGCGCGTCATACACGCAGAGCCTATCGGCAATATATTTAAAATGTTTCCTATCGCTCATCTTAAATTACCTCATTGTAATTTTACTCTATTTGTTCACATTTTTCAATAGCTTTGTAAATGTTTTGTCATTTTTACAATTCATACTTGCAATACCGCCGTTTCCGTTTTATAATATTAACATTAAATCAAGATTAGAAATTGTTTTAGGAGGACTTTTGATATGGCAGAAGCTAAGATTTTTTACGAATCGGACTGTAATCTCAGTGTACTGGACGGCAAAACCGTTGCGATTATCGGCTTTGGCTCACAGGGCCATGCCCACGCGCTGAACCTGAAGGAGAGCGGCGTCAACGTTATCGTCGGTCTTTACAAGGGCTCTAAGTCCTGGGAAAAGGTGGAGTCGCTCGGCTTAACCGTGATGACAACAGCCGAGGCCGTCAAGGCGGCGGACATCATTATGATTCTCGCACCGGATGAGAAGCAGGCGGGTATTTATAAAAATGATATCGAGCCGAATCTCACCGAGGGCAAGGCGCTCGCATTTGCACACGGCTTCAATATTCACTTCAAGCAGATTGTGCCGCCGGCTGACGTCGATGTCTTTATGATTGCGCCGAAGGCACCCGGCCACACCGTACGCTCCGAATACAAGGAGGGTAAAGGCACGCCGTGTCTGGTTGCCGTCTATCAGGACGCCAGCGGTCACTGCCTTGACATTGCGCTTGCCTACGGCGCCGGTATCGGCGGCGCGCGTGCAGCCATCCTTGAAACCACCTTTAAGTGTGAAACGGAAACCGACCTGTTCGGCGAGCAGGCTGTCCTTTGCGGCGGCGTTACCGCGCTGATGAAAGCGGGCTTTGAAACGCTGGTAGAGGCCGGCTATGACCCGAGAAACGCTTACTTTGAGTGCATCCACGAGATGAAGCTCATCGTCGACCTGATTTACAGCGGCGGCTTTTCCAAAATGCGTTATTCTATCTCCAACACGGCGGAATTCGGCGATTACGAAACCGGCAAGCGCCTGATTACCGACGAAACCAAGAAGGAGATGAAGAAGGTGCTCGAGGAAATTCAGGACGGCTCCTTCGCCTCCAAGTTCATTACGGAAGCCAACAACGGCTGGGCACACTTCCGCGCCAAGAGACAGCTGGAAGCCGAGCATCAGCTTGAAAAGGTGGGCGAAAGCATCCGTGCCATGTATTCCTGGAACGGCGACGATAAGTACGCAGAAAAGTAAATTTGTTTGACAGTTTTTAAAAAGCGACCGATTTTTTGGCCGCTTTTTTTGTTAACATTTTGTGACCACCGGGGAGAAATTCTTGACAAGCACAATATATAGGTGTAATATAATAAAGAATTTCTACATTATGGAGAGATATACCATTTTGTAAAGTTCAGAAATTGTTAATTGTTTTGCTTGTATTTGCATATAGACTGTACCTTTTCTGATGAAATTGAACCGGGGACGGACCTGTCATCCGTTCCCTCTTGAAAAATTTAGACAGAAGGAGGTGCTATTGATGATGGTAAAAATCGGTGTATTTGTTGCTGTAGTCATCGTTGTTCTTATCGTTGCGCTGGCAGTCGGTTTTATCGCCGGCAGCGTTTTCAGAGAAAAGAAAGCGATTAAAGATAAAAACTCCGCGATGCAGGAAGCAACCAGAATTATGAACAATGCCTTATCCGAGGCGGAGGCTGCCAAAAAGGCGCAGCTCGTCGAGGCGAAGGATGAAATTCACAAGCTCCGTTCCGAGGCTGACAAGGAAATACGTGAAAGACGTAATGAAGTGCAGCGCCAGGAAAAGCGACTCACGCAGCGTGAGGAATACCTGGATAAGCGGGCGGATTCACTGGAAGCAAAAAATGAAAACCTCAGCAAAAAGCTGAAGGAAGCAGATGAAAAATTACTTGAAATCGATGGCATCAAGAAAAGTCAGTTTGACATGCTGGAGAGAATTTCCGGTCTCTCACAGGAGGAAGCAAAAAAGCAGTTGATGGAATCCCTCGAATCCGAGCTGGATTTGGAAAAGAGCAAGCGCATTTTGGAGTATGAACAAATGATTCGCGACCAGAGCGACGTGCTCGCAAGGGAAATCATCGGCACCGCCATTCAGCGCTGCGCCGCTGACCACACGGCAGAGACAACCGTATCGGTTGTCGCACTCCCGTCGGACGACATTAAGGGACGCATCATCGGCCGTGAGGGACGTAACATCCGCTCGATTGAGCAAATTACGGGCGTTGAGCTGATTATTGACGATACGCCGGAGGCGATTACCGTCAGCTCCTTTGACCCTGTCCGCAGGGAAATTGCCCGTCTGACGCTGGAAAAGCTGATTCAGGACGGACGTATTCATCCCACCAGAATTGAAGAAATGTACGAAAAGGCAAAACGCGAGGTCGAGCAGACGATTCGCTCCGAGGGCGAAAAGGCTGTTATCAGCGCGGATTGCGGAAATGTTCATCCCGAGCTTGTCAAGCTGCTTGGCAGATTGAAATACCGCACCTCCTACGGCCAGAGCGTTCTCAAGCATTCGCTGGAGGTATCGTACATTGCCGGCTTAATGGCTGCCGAGCTCGGCGCCGACGAAAAGCTGGCGCGCCGTGCCGGCTTGCTGCACGATATCGGCAAGGCGCTTGACCACGAAATGGAAGGCAGTCACGTGGCACTCGGCGTGGAATATGCCAGAAAGTACAAAGAAAACGAGGCTGTCGTTCACGCGATTCAGGCGCACCACGGCGATGTGGAATGCAAGACCGTTGTTGCCGCGCTCGTTCAGGCGGCTGACGCCGTTTCGGCATCGCGTCCCGGTGCCAGACGTGAAAATGTGGAGAACTACATCAAACGTCTGCAGCAGCTCGAGGAAATTTCCACGAGCTTTCACGGCGTGGAAAAGGCTTACGCCATTCAGGCAGGCAGAGAAATCCGCGTGATGGTGAAGCCCGATGTCATCAACGACCAGAAGATGCCGCTCATTGCCCGCCAGATTGCCAAGAAAATTGAAGAGGATATGGAATATCCCGGTCAGATTAAAGTCAACATCATCCGCGAGAGCAGAGCCGTTGACGTGGCAAAATAAGAATAAACAGGACAGGAGTTAAGCTCCTGTTCTTTTTATGTTATCTCGACAAATTAGAATTTGTCGAGATAGTGACCAGTGACCAGTGGCTAGTGACCAGTTGTTGGGCGGGACACCCGCACCCGATTATAATCGGAGCGAAGCGACCTATAACTGACCACTGTCCACTGGACACTGACCACTGAATTTGCTTTGCAAATTCTAATTTGTATTTATTATTTCTAATATTTGTTAATAATTATAAAATTGACATTTTTTTATATAAGTGCTACAATATATCAGTAACACTATAATTATCTTACGGAGGGTGAATATGGACGAAACCAGAGAAATAGATATTGACTTACGGAAAATATTCTATATGTTGCGCACAAAGGTCGTTTACATCGTGCTGATTACCATCGCCGGAGCGGTGGCAGCCGGTGCTTTTACGCATTTCTTCATCGCACCGACCTACAGCGCGACGGCAAAATTTTATGTGTACAGTAACCCGAACACAATTATCTCCGATAACAACGTCATGTCCGCTGCGGAAATCTCCGCTACGGAAAACCTGATTTCCACCTATGTGTATCTGCTGAAGTCGGACGACGTTCTGGACAAGGTAGCGGAGGATCTCAACCTCGGCTCTGCCGGCGCTGTCAGAGGCTACATTTCGGCAAGCCGCGTCAGCGAGACACTCGTCTTTCAGGTTACCGTTACGACGACTGACCCGGAGTTTTCGGCGAAGATAGCCAATTCCGTTGCCAAGGTGGCGCCGGATGAAATTGTGCGTATCGTCAACGCCGGCGGCTGTAATGTTGTCGACTATGCCAAGGTGCCCGGCTCGCCGTCCGCTCCGAACACGAAAAAGAATATCGGCATCGGTGCTGCGGCAGGCTTTATTGCTTCCTTCCTCGCCTTCTTCATCTATGAGATGTTTGATTCCACCATCACTAACGCCAAGGATATTGAACGGGAATTTGAGATTCCGGTGCTCGGTACGGTACCGCGACTGGATGCCGTTACCCGTTCCGGCTACGGCGAAAGCCCTGATACCCCGTCAGAAAGCGAGGGTGCTGACAAGACAACCCCGCCGCCCAAGCCGCGGGTCAGCGGCGTCAACCCGGGCGGAACAGTAAACGGAAAGGAGGATACAAGCCATGTTTAATAAGAGACAGCAAAAGAGAAAGCTCTCCGAAGGCAACGTTTTCTCGGAAAACGACTCCGCCAAAATTCTGTGCCAGGAATCCTCTTTCTCTGTCAAGGAGGCGTACAACGCCATCCGTACCAACCTGCTGTTTACGCAGAAGGGCGAAAAATGCCCGATATTCGTCATCACCAGCCCGACGGCAAACAACGGTAAAACCATTAATTCCATCAACCTTGCCGTCAGCTTTGCCCAAATGGGTAAGAAAACGCTGCTGATTGACTCCGATATGCGTAACCCCACCATCCACAGAATGTTTTCCATTCCCGTGAAAAACGGTCTTTCGGAAATTCTGGCAGGGCTGACCGACAATATCTCCGTTTCCAAAACGGATATCGAAAACCTTTCCGTGCTGACCGCCGGCAAAATTCCGCCGAACCCGACGGAGCTGCTCGCTTCCTCTCGTATGGACAAGCTGCTGGATTTCGTCAAAGCGCATTATGACTGCGTTTTCATTGATACCCCGCCGGTCAATATCGTAACGGATTCCACGGTGTTTGCGCAGAAGGTCACCGGTTATGTGCTCATCATCAAAACCGATACCACCAACACCGTTGATGTGCGCACCGCTGTCAACAACCTGACGCAGATTGAGGGCAACATCCTCGGCTTCATCATCAACGATGTCAACAGCGAAAAGAAGAAGTACTATTCTTATTACCGCCGTTACAACTATAACTACAATTACAACTATAACTACAGCTATTACAACAAATATCCCAAGTACGGCAGATATAAAAAATAACAACCGATAAGGTGAACGTATGAATAAGCGTATTCGGACACAGCTCACGCTGGAATTTGTCATTGACATTTTCTGCATGGTGCTTGCCAATGTTTTATCGTTTTATACTTTCAGCATCATCATCAATAAAATTCCGTCGTTTTCCGTCATCGATTGGGTACGGTACGGCGGCACACTGCTGGTGTCCTATCTGGTGGTGTTCTTTGGGTTTCATACGCGGATTGATATGCATCACAGAGGGCGCACGCAGGAGGTACGCGCGCTGCTGAGCAACGCCACCTTGACTTATGCCCTGTTTTCCGTGCTGATTATCCTGCTGAAAAACCCGATTGTTGAATCCAGATATATGCTGATTTCCGGCTATATTCTGTTTATCGCCACCTCCTCCGTCGGCAGATATGCGCTTAAGCATTATCTGACCGGCAGATTTACGAGGAGCAAGGTTGCCTCGCTCGTCGGCATTATCACAACGAGCGACAGAGCCGAGGAATTTGTTGCCAAAATCAATGAGGACTGGTCGCTGAGTATTTCCGGCATCGCCCTGCTTGACGATTTCTGCGTCGGCAATGTGTTCCGCTACAGCAGCGAAAGTGCCAATGCCTACGGCATCAGCGCACCGACTGCCACTGCCGAGCGCACGGCGCATCTGCCGCGCACCATTCAGAATATCCCGGTCATTGCAACTGATGAAACCTTTATAGACTGGATACTCTCCTCCCCGCTTGACGAGGTATTCATCAACCTGCCCTACGGCGATGATTCGGAGGTACAGGGACTGATTGAGGATTTGGAGGATATGGGCGTGACCGTTCACGTCAACATCCCGATGCTGGACGATATTCTCGGTGCCAGCAAGTTCAGCAACATCAGCTGCAAAATGCAGTATGACCTGCCAATGGCGACCTTTACCGCGTCCGAAAAGCCGATTGGCGGACTCATCATAAAACGCGCTACGGATATCGTGCTCGGCACGCTCGGGCTGATTCTTTCCATACCCGTCATTGCGATTACTGCCATTCCCCTAAAGCGTGAATCCAAGGGACCGCTGTTTTTCCGGCAGCTGCGTATGGGCAGAAACGGCAGACCGTTTTATATCTACAAGCTCCGCTCGATGTATGTGGACGCTGAGGAGCGCAAGCAGGAGCTGATGGAGCAAAATAAAATGGAGGGTCTGATGTTCAAAATGGACGATGACCCGCGTATCACCAAGGTCGGCAAATTCATCCGCCGCACCAGCATTGATGAGCTGCCGCAGTTCTTCAACGTGGTCAAGGGCGATATGAGCCTGGTAGGCACCCGTCCGCCGACGGTGGATGAATTCAATCAATACGAAAACCGGCACAAGCGCCGTCTGTCCATGCGTCCGGGCATCTCCGGTATGTGGCAGGTCAGCGGCAGAAGCGATATTCAGAATTTTGAGGATGTCGTCGCGCTGGACTGTCAGTACATAGACGAATGGTCGGTATGGCTGGATATCAAAATTCTGTTTAAAACCGTCATTGTGGTACTGACGCACAAGGGCGCGGAATAACGAGGCAGCGCAAGATGAAAATTGCTATGATTGGTCACAAGCGGATTCCGTCACGCGAGGGCGGCATCGAAATTGTTGTCGGTGCGCTGTCCGAACGGATGGCGGCACAGGGCAACAGCGTGACCGCCTATAACCGCAAAAGCAGCCACATTGCCGGCAGTGATTTTGAGACGGCGAAGGGGCTGAAGGAATACCGCGGCGTCCGCCTGAAATGGGTTTACACGCCCGAATCGGCAAAGCTGAACGCGATTGTCTATAGCTTCTTTGCCACGTTCCGAGCGGTTTTCGGCGGATACGATGTGTTGCATTTTCACGCGGAAGGTCCGTGCGCGATGATACCGCTGGCTAAAATTTTCGGCAAGCGCTGCGTCGCCACAATTCACGGGCTGGACTGGCAGCGCGCCAAATGGGGCGGCTTTGCTACCAAATTTTTAAAATTCGGCGAAAAATGCGCCGCTAAGTATGCCGATGAGGTTATCGTGCTGTCAAAAAATGTGCAGCAGTATTTTTTGGAGACCTACGGCAGAGAAACGCGCTTTATTCCGAACGGCATTGAAAAGCCTGTTTTGCGAAAGGCATCGCTGATACAGGGACAGTACGGACTACATAAGGACGGTTATCTGCTGTTTCTCGGCGGGCAGGAGCCTACCACGCTGGAGCATATATCCAAAACCTATCCCGGCGTAAAGGCGCTGAGCGAAGTTGACTTTTCGGTCTATCCCGGAGAGGTCCATGCCCTCGTGGGCGAAAACGGCGCGGGAAAATCGACGCTGATCAAGATCATCATGGGGATCGAGCATGCGGACAAGGGGCAGATCGTCTACAACGGAAGGCAGACCAGCTTCAGGAACTCCCTGGAC
>CALGGQ010000240.1 GCA_937915775.1 uncultured Clostridia bacterium
AGTCTTTATGGGACTTTGAACTTACTAAGTGTTGCACTTAGTTTGACAAATCACTGTCTCAAAAGAAATAGAGGATTCGAAGAATCCTTATTATGAGCATAGCGAATAACAAGGTTCTGCCGCTTGCGGCAGGTTCTTATACCTCTGCAGAACCGCTGAAAGTCTTGTAAAAACTGAATAAGCAGCACTGAAAACAATGCTCCTTAAAAGGAAAGACAATAAGCGCCATTTTGCGGGGCGTATTCTGTCGCGTAATTCTTGATTTTTAGCGTGCGATGTGATAATATAAATTGACATTTTATGTGAACACACCATTGACGGCAGTAAAGGAGTGACAGTAATGAAACAATACGCAATCGCGACGGTAACCAGCATGGGGCTTCGGATTACGCCGCAGGACCGCATGGCGGTGCAGAACAGCAACCTGTTTTACCTGCAGGCGACCTCAGCGGAAAGTAACGTTTTGAACGTTTCGTCCAGCCTCGGCAAGGAGTGCCTGGTGATGACGAAATTTGTGGAAGGCTCGCCGATGGCGGACTTCATCAAGCGGCAGTTGCGCGCGCGGGGCATTCGCTTTGAAGGCAAGGACGTGCCGCAGGGCGGTCCGTGGGGCTATCGCCATCAGTTCAATATCGCGGATTCCGGCTTCGGTCTGCGCGCACCGCGCGTCTGGAACGACCGTGCCGGCGAGGTCGGCAGAACGCTGTCCGCTGACGATTTTGACCTTGAGCGCATTTTCGGCGAGGAGGGCGTGAGCATTTTACATCTCTCCGGTCTGATTGCTGCGATGAGCGAGGAAACTACCAAGTGCTGTCTGGAGGTGGCGAAGGCTGCCAAGAAATATGGCACGCTCGTCAGCTTTGATCTTAATTACCGCGCGACGTTCTGGAAGGGCAGAGAGGAAGAACTCAGCAAGGCGTTTCATGAAATCGCCTCCGTTGCGGATATTCTCGTCGGCAACGAGGAGGATTTTCAGCTTTGCCTCGGTTTCCAGGGCCCCGAAGCGGGCGGTAAGGAGCTTGCCTCCAAGATTGAACGCTTCCAGGTGATGATTGACCAGGTCAGAGAGAAATATCCGCAGGCGAGAGCGTACGCGACGACGCTGCGCCAGGTAATCTCCGCCAACGAGCACCTCTGGGGCGCGATTCTCTGGGCGGACAGAAAGTGGTATATTGAAGAGCCGCGCCCGATTCAGGTCATGGACCGTATCGGCGGCGGCGACGGCTTTAGCGGCGGTCTGCTCTACGGCGTTCTCAATGATTGGACGCCCGACAAATGGCTGCAGTTCGGCTGGGCGAGCGGCGTGCTCGCGGCAAGCAGCCTGAACGACTATGCGGAGCCTGCTGATGAAAAGCAGGTCTGGGATATCTATCAGGGCAATGCCCGTGTACAAAGATAAAGGAGAATGACATCATGAAAAAAGCAGATATCGGTTTAATCGGCCTTGCCGTAATGGGCGAAAACCTTGTAATGAATATGGAGTCCAAGGGCTTCACCGTGGCGGTTTACAACCGCACCACCGCGAAGGTGGAAAATTTTGTCAACGGCAGAGCCAGCGGCAAGAATATCATTGGCTGCTATTCTCTGGAAGAATTAGTGGCGAATCTTGAAAAGCCGCGCAAGGTCTTTATGATGATTAAGGCGGGTCCCTCGGTGGACGCGATGATTGATAACCTGCTGCCTCTGCTGGAGGACGGCGATATTATCATCGACGGCGGTAACTCCCATTTCCCCGATACGATTCGCAGAACGGAATATGTGGAATCCAAGGGCAAGCTCTATATCGGCACCGGCGTTTCCGGCGGTGAAGAGGGTGCGCTGCTCGGTCCCAGCATGATGCCCGGCGGCTCTCCGGCGGCATGGCCGTATGTGAAGCCCATTCTGCAGGGCATCTGCGCGAAGGTGGAAAACGGCGAGCCCTGCTGCGACTGGGTCGGCGAAAACGGCGCAGGTCACTTCGTGAAAATGGTGCACAACGGCATCGAATACGGCGATATGCAGCTTATCTGCGAAGCCTATCAGCTGATGCGTGATTTGCTCGGTATGAGCTATGAAGAAATGCACGAAACCTTCAAGCAGTGGAACGAAACCGAGCTTGACAGTTATCTAATTGAAATTACGCGCGACATTCTTGCGTACAAGGACGAGGACGGCTCGCCGCTGGCGGAAAAAATCCTCGATACCGCCGGTCAGAAAGGTACCGGCAAATGGACGGGTATCGCAGCGCTTGACGAAGGCGTGCCGCTCACGCTCATCGGCGAAGCGGTATTCGCAAGATGCCTTTCCGCGATGAAAGAGGAGCGCGTAAACGCTGCCAAGGTTTTTGACAGAAAAATCCCCGCGTTTGAGGGCGATAAGGCGGAAATGGTGGAAGCCATCCGTCAGGCGCTGTTTGCCTCCAAGATTATCTCCTATGCGCAGGGCTATACCTTGATGCGCACCGCAGCCGCGCACTACGGCTGGAATCTCAACTACGGCGGCATCGCGCTGATGTGGCGCGGCGGCTGCATTATCCGTTCCGTCTTCCTCGGCAAAATCAAGGAAGCGTACGACGCTAATCCGGAGCTGAAGAACCTCATCCTTGACCCCTATTTCAAGGAGACGATTGAAAAGCTGGTTCCCGCCTGGCGCAAGGTGGCGGCTGCTGCCGTGCAGTACGGTGTACCCGCACCGGCGATGACCTCGGCGCTCAGCTATTTTGACGGTTACACGACCGACCGCCTGCCGGCAAACCTGCTGCAGGCGCAGCGCGACTATTTCGGCGCGCACACCTATGAAAGAACCGACGCGCCGCGCGGCGAGTTCTTCCACACCAATTGGACCGGTCACGGCGGCGACACCGCGGCGAGCACCTACAATGCATAATATCAGACTGATTGCGTTTGATTTGGACGGAACGCTGCTGGGGAGCGATAAGCAGCTGTCGGAAGAAAATCTGGCGGCGCTTACCCGTGCTGCCGAGGAGGAGATAGAGCTTGTCCCCGCGACCGGCAGATTTTACCGCGGCATGCCGCCGTATATCCGTGAACTGCCCTTTGTGCATTACGTCATTTCGATTAACGGCGCGCAGGTGTACGACGTCAGCAATCAGCAGACCGTTTGCTCCTCGGAAATGCCGTGGCAGCGCGCGGTGGCGGTGATGGAGAGGCTGGACGAGCTGCCGGTTATCTATGACTGCTATCAGGATGGCTGGGGCTGGATGACGCAGGAATTCTACGACAAGGCAGACAAGTATGCCGCGACTGTCCACAGCCTCGATATGATTCGCAATCTCCGAACGCCCGTGCCGGAGCTGAAGGCGTATCTGACAAAGCAGGCACGCGGTGTGCAGAAAATTCAGGTTTTCTTCCCGGATATGGCGCTGCGCGCGAAAATGCTGCAAGCCCTGCCGAAAGAATTCCCGGACCTTGTTGTGACGACCTCGATTGTCAACAACATTGAATTCAACAGCCGCGAGGCGACCAAGGGCGTTGCGCTTGCAAAACTGGCGGCGCATCTCGGCATTGCGCCGGCGCAGACGATGGCGTTCGGCGACGACCTCAACGACATCACGATGCTGCAGACAGCCGGTATCGGCGTGGCGATGGCAAATGCTGGCGAAGCCGTTAAGCAGGCGGCGGACTATGTGACGCTTGATTGCAACCATAGCGGCGTTGCTAACGCTTTGAAGCGTTTTCTTTGGGAGTAACAAAATGAACGATATTTACAGAATTGCCAATACGGAGACAGGGCTCACGCAGGAAGAAATCAAAAGCGCCCTGCTTGCCTCATTAGAAGGACGTACGCTGAAAAAAGTGCTGATTCTGCCGCCGGATTTCACGCGCTTTCATTCCGGCGCCGGGTTTATCACAAACGTGTATTACCACGCGCTGACGGATGCCGGCGTACAGGTGGATATTCTGCCAGCGCTCGGCACGCATGTCAAGATGACAAAAGAGCAGTGGGACGCCATGTTCGGCGATGTGCCGTATGAACGGATGATTGTCCACAACTGGCGTACCGACGTGGTGAAGCTCGGCGAGATTCCGGCAGACTTCGTGTCCGAAATTACCGAAGGCCTGTGGAGCGAATCGGTTGCCGCGGAGGTCAACCGTCTGGTGATGGACGAAAGCTATGACCTCATTATCTCTCCCGGTCAGGTGGTGCCGCACGAGGTCATCGGTATGGCGAACCACGCGAAGAACCTCTTTGTCGGCGTGGGCGGCAGCACGATGATTAACCGCTCGCATATGATCGGTGCGGTGTACGGTATGGAGCGTATGATGGGCAAGGACCACACGCCCGTCCGCCGGATGTTCGATTACGGCATGGAGCATTTTCTGAATAACAGACCGATTCTATTTGTGCTGACGGTGACGACCGCCCCGGGCGGCAACATTCATACGCACGGCATCTTCATCGGCGAGGGCAGGGAATGCCTGACGCACGCAGTCAAGCTGGCGCAGGAAAAGAATATCGACTTCGTGGAGCACGGACTGAAAAAGTGCGTGGTCTATCTCGATCCGAGCGAATTCAAGAGCACCTGGCTCGGCAATAAGGCGGTTTACCGCACAAGAATGGCAATGGCGGACGGCGGCGAACTGATCATCCTTGCACCGGGCGTGGAGCGCTTCGGTGAGGACGATAAGGTGGACGCGCTGATTCGTAAATACGGCTACCGCGGCAGGCTGCATATTCTTGAGGAATTCAAAAAGCCGGAAAACGCTGATCTGCGTGAAAATATGGGCGCTGCGGCACACCTGATTCACGGCTCATCAGACGGCAGATTTTCGATTACCTACGCCGTGAAGGACATCACAAAAGAGGAAATCGCATCCGTCGGCTTTAACGCGGCGGATTACGATGAAACGGCGAGAAAATACGACCCGAACAAACTGCAATACGGCTACAACGAGGTTGATGGCGAGGTAATTTATTTTATCCCGAATCCCGCCCTCGGGCTCTGGATTAACCGCGAAAAGTTTGAAGGCTGACATTTAAAAACCATATATGAAAAGGCGCACTCAGGTGAGTGCGTCTTTTCATTTTAAGAGAGTTATTGCAGCCGCTTGTGTTAAAAGCAGTGCTTTTTGATGCCGAGGAAAAAGATAGTCAGCCCGATAACGATGAAAACATGAAAAACGGCGTGAAAATAGCGCTTCTTTTTGCCGATACCGTAAAGCGCTGCGCCAAGCAGCAGAAAGGTGCCGCCGGACAGCAGATGGTAAAGCGCGTCCCTTGGCAGCACCTTGTATGCTTTGCCGCCGGCGATGGCGCAGGCAAACGATGTGCCGATGTACAGGCACATCTGAATGGCCTTTGTATCCTTAAACGAAAAGAAGGTCAGCAGCAGTCCGCTCAGCGCGCCGAGCCACGCAAACGCCGCCATCAGGATGGCTGCCGTTTTGCCCACGGTTTCATAGACGGTGGGAACGCAGCCTGTCGCCGTGCCTGCCACGGCGAAGAAAATCATACAGTGGTCAAGCAGGCGCAGCACCTTTTTGCGCTTTGGCTGCCTGGCGGAATGGTACAGCGCGGAGGTAAGGAACATCGCCGTCGTGCCAAACAGGTACAGCGCGGCGCAGAGGATGCGCAGTGTGTCGTGCCGCTGCAGGGAGGGAACCAGACAATAAGCAACAATGCAGCCGCTCAGTATCAGTCCCGCTGCGTGCGTAACGGTATGCCATTTTTCCTCTTTTTCGGTGTATTCCACCAGCGTTACGCTCTCCCACGGCTTCATATGACGGCGCTTCCTTTCGTGGATGGTTGATTTGTCGAGTGGCGAGTGATTAGTGGCTAGTGGCTAGTATTGCACAAAAACTGGTCACTAATCACTGACCACTGACCACTGAATTTGCTTTGCAAATTCTGATTTATCATTCTCATTATACCATACCTGTGAGAAGAAAAGCAACGGTGTGTATCCTCAGATTCCCGATTGCATTTTGGCGTGTTGTGTGCTATGATATCAGTGCCTGCTGCAGCGTAAGGCGGCAGGCAGAAAGGCATAAGGAAGATGGAATTAATACAGAGCTTTTCCGTAGACCACACCCGCATTGTTCCCGGCATTTTTACCAGCCGCACGGATACCGTCGGAGGCGGTACGGTAACAACCTATGATATCCGGATGAAACGACCGAACCGCGAGCCGGTGATTGATGTGGCGGCGATGCATTCGCTGGAGCATCTGATCGCAACCTATCTGCGCAATGACCCCGAATGGAAAGACGAGGTCATCTATTGGGGACCGATGGGTTGCCTGACCGGGTTTTATCTTATCCTGAAAGGCAGCCGTTCACCGCGGGAGATTTATGCCCTGTTGCTCGGTGCCTTCCGTTCTGTGGAGACGGCGGAAACCGTGCCCGGCACCGCGCCGGAAAACTGCGGTCATTATCTGATGCACAATCTGGCGATGGCAAAATGGTACGCCGCGGAGTTTGCCGCTTATCTTGAAGCAAATGAACAAAATGACGCCATTTTTGCGTATCCCAGGACCGAACGGCTTGTGACGGACGGCGGACAGCAGTTTTTTGATTCATAAAACAGACGCCCTGTACAACGGTGGTTGTACAGGGCATTCTTTATCCAGTTAATCCAGAATGTATTCCAGCTGTGTTTCCTTCGGCTTCATACCCATTCTGTCATAAAAGGCTCTGGCGCCGTCATTGCCCTCCCAGACGTTCAGCGTTACCTCATAGCAGCCGAGCGCTTTTGCCTGCTCCTTTACATAGTCAAACAGCGCCTTGCCGATGTGCTGCCCTCTGGCGGCTTCGTCTACGCAAAGGTCGTCAATGAACAGGGAGGTGAAGGGAACCATATTGTTGGAAAACGGCTGTTCTTTGAGGATACAGATAGCGTAACCGAGCACGCGCTCGTTCTCATCAACGGCAACGTAGGTGCGCCGCGCCTCATCGAGAAAGATGCTGTTCAGCTCGTCCTCCGTGTATTTGGTGGTGCCTGCGATAAAGATGTCAGGGCGGATGGCGGCGTGCAGCTCGAGTACTTGACTTAACAGCGCCAGTACGCCTGCCGCGTCCTTTCTTTCTGCGTTTCGAATTCTCATTGGTTGTTCCTGCTTTCTTATTCTGTGGCGTTAGCGTTGATAATGGCCTCTACCTTGTCGCGGTTCATATACAACGTGCAGCCGCCGATATGGTCATCCTGCAGCAGCCCCTGCGTCTGCAGCGCACGGAACAGCGGTGATTGCAGGGCTTCACGCAGCGAGGTGTCGCGTACGTTGCTGTCCGAATACGGCGAAAACGGGCACGGCTCTGCTCCGCCGTGGGAGTTGATGTGGAAGAAGCCGCGCCCTGCCGCAACACATCCGCCGGAGCTCTTCTCATCTCCGGGGAAGGAAATAAAGACCATACCTCTTTTTTTACGCCGCAAGCGCTTGACCGCCTGATGGATGAAAGCCTGCTCCTTTTCACCGGGCGCCAGATGCGCGCTCTCCTCGGTGACGGGCACAAACTCTACAAAGATAACCGCCTTGCAGCCGAGGCTGTACAGCTTATCCAGAAATGCGTCGGAGAAAACCTCGCTGATGTTCTCTGTCGTCACTGTGACGGAGGCGCCGAAAATCATCCCTCTGTCCTTGATGCGCTGCATCGCGTCGGTCACCTGCTGATAAACGCCGTTGCCGCGGCGCTCGTCGGTAATCGCCTCGTCGCCCTCAATGCTGATAATCGGCACAAGGTTTCTGTTTTCATCCAGCACGTCGAGATACTGCTCGTGCAGGAAGGTGCCGTTCGTGAAAATCGGGAAGAGGATATGCTTGTGCTGCGCCGCCTGCTTAATGACATCATAGCGCATCATCGGCTCCCCGCCCGCAAGCAGAATAAAGCTGATGCCGATTTCATCTGCTTCGCTGAAAATCCTGTTCCATTCCGCAGCGCTCAGCTGGTCAACGGGCTTGCTGTCGCAGCAGGCGTTGTTGCTGCGTGAATAGCAGCCGGCGCAGTGCAGATTGCACGCGCTCGTTATGCTCGCAATCAGAAACGGCGGAATATGCTCGCCCGTTTTCTCTGCGGCGTAGCGCTTTTTGGATGCTGCGCGGGATGCCTTTGCAAAGCCTTTCATAAAGGCGCTTTCTTTTTCATTTTTAGCCGTGGCGCGCAGGGAGTCGGTCACAACTCTGACTACGCCGCGCGTCATATATCGCTGAATGTTAAAAGCCATTTTTCAGTCCTTTTAAAAATTTTACAAAATTAAATTTTACACAATTTATCATATCACATTCCACCATCAAATGCAAGGAAAAATTGTGACAAAAAAGGAGAGCCGATTGGCTCTCCGCTTTATTTTTAAACATTATAAAATATACTGTGAAATAATCTGGCTGATTTGCCGGATGTTCACATTGGACTTGAAGTCGAACTGCAGCACCGTGCCGTTGCTGAAGGCGACGGTGAGCTCGCTGTCGATATCTATTAATCCCGCCGTCTCAATACCGAAATACTGTATTTTGGAATACGGATAGGAGAAGTAGGCGATTTTCTTGCCCGTCACGCCCTGCACGTTGACAACGAAGATGCGCTTGTCGGTAAAAATCACCTGGTCGCGTATGGTCTTGAAGGCGGAAACAACGGTTTCACCGCTTGCCAGCAGGTCAAAAACCTCTCGTCTTACCTCGCTGATATTGACCGCCTTGAGGTTCATAAAATTCGAGTCCGTTCTGATTCCCGATGATACTGATGCCATTCCGCTTCTCCTCCGCTATTCGTCATTTTATGATGATTCTTTCCATAAAATTGTATTCCTCCTTTGTCCGTCTGTCAATCCTTTTTCTGCCACAAATCCATTATTGTAAAGAAAATATTTGACAGCAGATGGCGGTTAAATTCTCGGTTGAATTAGCGGACTATATCGTTTATAATATAGACAGATGAGGATGATTCGAGAGGGGGGGAGAGCGATGGAGAAAATTCTGACGCAGGGGCTGCGCTTCGTGGATGAGAGCGGCAGAGCAAGAATCCTCTGCGGGATGAATATTGACGATAAGTTGCTGAACTCCGAGGGCTTTCGCTACCGTCTTGATGAGGAATTCTTTCAAAAATACCGTGCATTCGGCTTTGATCTGATACGCCTGGCGGTTACCTGGCAGAATCTGGAGCCGGTGATGGGGCAGTATAACGAGCAGTACCTCCAGTCGCTGGATCAAATTTTTGCGCTGGCTGCGCAGTATGGTGTGTATATTCTCCTCGATATGCATCAGGATATCTATTCGAATAACGACGGAAAAAGTGTCGGCGACGGCGCACCGAGCTGGGCAGCCATCACCGACGGTGCGAAACCGCGTATGCCGATTTTCGTCTGGGCGGACGGCTACTTTTTCGGCAAATGGGTGCACCGCTCGTTTGACCATTTCTGGCGCAATGACCCCGTGGAGGGTATCGGCTTGCAGGACCGTTACGGCGCGCTGTGGCAGATGCTCGCGCGGCGCTACGGCGACAGTCCGGCGCTGTTCGGCTTTGATTTGATGAACGAGCCGTTTCCGGGTTCCGAAAGCAAAAAAATCTTCCGACGCCTTGTTGGCAACATCGCCAAAGCGGTGCTGTTTAACAAAAAAATTAACCGGAAAAAGATGGTATCATCACTGTTCAGACGCGATACAGCGGGGGTGCTGAACTGTATCGGTGGCGACGTGATCCGCGATGTGATGCAGCCGCTCGACGCGCTGGAAGCGAAATTCGATACGGAGAAGTATGCGCCGTTCCTCAATAAAACTGCCGCCGCCATCCGTGAGGTGACGGAAAACGGCATCATCATGATGGAACAGTGCTATCTCTGCAATAACGGCATTCAGCAGTCCGCACCGCCGATTACCGTGAACGGTGTGCGCGAGGAGCAGCAGTGCTTCGGGCCGCACGCCTATGATTTTTCGGTGGATACGCCGCTGTATCAGTATGCGAATGCAGACAGGGTGAAGGCGTTCTTTGGCGAAATGCGCCGTACGCAGCTGCGGCTGAACGTGCCCGTTGTTGTCGGTGAATGGGGTGGCTGCAGCGATAATACGGATACCTCGTGGTTCCCGCATGCGAACGAGCTGCTGGATTTCTTTGATGAGCAGCAGTGGGGGCATCTCTATTGGGATTATCACGGCGATGATCTGGACGCACCGCTGATGACGATGCTCAGCCGGCCGCATCCCGTTGCCGTTGCCGGTGAGATAATCCGCTACGGCTATGACAGGGCGGCAGCCGTATTCACGCTTCGCTTTACTGCCGATACGTCGGGCGAAACGCTGGTGTATGTTCACAAGCCGTTTGAAACGGCTCAGGGCGCGGCATACTGCGTCAAAGAAGCCTATGAAAACGGCGCTGCGCTCCTTGCCTTTACGACAGAGGCGGGCGAGCACACCATAACCATTACAATGAAGCATTAGGAGGGTACTTATGGCAAAAATATATGGAAACGCAGTCAGCAATCTCCCGTGGGAGGAGAAGCCGGAGGGCTATCGCTATCCCGTCTGGCGCTATTCGGGCAATCCGATTATCACGCGCGACAACCTGTTTTTCGCCAACAGTATTTTCAATTCCGCCGTGGTGCCGTTCGGCGACGGCTTTGCAGGCGTGTTCCGTGTGGATGACCGCACGAGAACGCATAACATTGTCACGGGCTTCAGCCGGGACGCGATTCACTGGGAGCTCGATGACAAGGTGATTTTTAAGGGCTATGACCCGCGTATCTGCGAAATTGACGGAAAATACTATCTCTCCTGGGTGAACCTGACCCCGAACGGCACGACCATCGGCGTGGCGTACACACAGGATTTTAAAAGCTGGACGCAGCTGGAGGACGCCACCTATCCCGTGGCGCGCAACGGCGTGCTGTTCCCGCGTAAAATTAACGGGGAATATATGATGCTGGTGCGCCCGTGCGACAGAGGGCATACCCCTTACGGCGATATCTTTATCCAGCGCAGCCGCGATTTGCATTACTGGGGCGGCTACCGCTTTGTGATGAAGCCGGAAAAGAACTGGGAGATGACAAAGGTCGGTGCCGGTCCGACCCCGATTGAAATTGACGAGGGCTGGCTGATGTTCTACCACGGCGTGCTGACCAGCTGCAACGGCTTTACCTACAGCATGGGCGCCGCGATTCTGGACCGCGACGAGCCGTGGAAGGTG
Organism: uncultured Clostridia bacterium; assembly: GCA_937915775.1. GTDB lineage: Bacteria > Bacillota > Clostridia > Oscillospirales > Acutalibacteraceae > Eubacterium_R. The sequence goes on from CALGGQ010000240.1 coordinate 11,109, forward strand.
CTGCATCGGGCGGACAGCTTTCTGCTCGCGCCGCATGAGCTGTATGAAACCGTCGGCGACGTGCCGA
>CALGGQ010000241.1 GCA_937915775.1 uncultured Clostridia bacterium
CGAGACCGACAAATGCGGATATGTGGCCCACGAGGCCGAGCGGATTTTTGCCTGCAGGGCCATTCGGCCCAAGCGGGTTCAGCATAAGTGGGCTCGGGGAAAAGCGGTAGATATCCTGCGCGATCTTCTTCCCGGGTATGTTTTTCTGTATCTGGAGGACGCTCCGCTGGATGTTTCCGCCCTTCGGTCCATTCAGGGCATCATCCGGTGTCTGAGCGATACGGATAAACGGTATGACCTATGCGGCGGGGATGAGGCGTTTGCCCTGCTGCTGCTGAAAAAGGAAGGCATTGAGCACAACGTGCTGAACGCGAAGAACCACGAAAAAGAAGCGGAAATCGTTGCGCAGGCTGGTAAATACGGCCAGGTTACCATCTCCACCAACATGGCAGGCCGTGGTACCGATATCATGCTCGGCGGTAACGCAGAATTCCTCGCGAAAGCACAGATGAAGAAGATGAAGTTCACGAACTATCAGATTCGTGAGGCGACAGGCTTCGGCGAAACCGACGATGAGGAAATCCTCGAAGCCAGAAGAACCTTTGTTGAGCTGGAAGCGAAGTATAAGGAAGAAATCAAGGACGAGGCTGACAAGGTACGCGAAGCAGGCGGTCTGTTTATTCTCGGTACCGAGCGTCACGATGCACGCCGTATCGACAACCAGCTGCGCGGCCGTTCCGGCCGTCAGGGCGACCCCGGTATGAGCCAGTTCTACCTCTCCTGCGAGGACGACTTAATGCGTCTCTTCGGCGGCGACAGAATGCAGCTGATGATGAGCAAGCTCACCCAGGACGAGAGTATGCCGATTGAATCGAAGTTCATCTCCAAGACCGTGGAATCCTCTCAGAAAAAGGTCGAGGGCAGAAACTTCGAAATCAGAAAGAACACCCTGCAGTACGACGATGTTATGAACCGTCAGAGAGAGCTGATTTATAACCAGCGTGACCAGGTACTTGACGGCCTTGATCTGACCGAAACCATCGGCAAGATGATTAACCAGAACATCGCGGACACCGTTGCCGCTTACTTCTCGGGCGAGAATAAGGACGACTGGGATGTTGAAGGTCTGCGCGTGAAGTATAAGGAATGGCTGATTGCGGAGGACAGCGATTTTACCGACCTTGAGGATCTGACCGTTGCCGGCGCTACCGAGCTGCTGCAGGACAGAGCCGCCAAGCGCGTTGCGGAAAAGAGAGAAATCCTGGGCGAAGAGATGTTCGGCGACTTCCAGAGAATGATTCTTCTCAGAAACGTCGATACCTACTGGATGGATCACATCGACGCGATGGAGGACCTCAAGAAGGGTATTCACCTGCGCTCCTATGCACAGCGTGACCCGGTAGTCGCTTACCGTATGGAATCCGGCGATATGTTTGAGGAAATGACCGACCTCATCCGTGAGGATACGGCGAGAATGATGCTCACCCTGATGCCGCGTCACCGTGCTGACGTTCAGCGCCGTGCGGTTGCCAGAGTGACCTCCACCTCCTCCAGCGAAACGGAGACCAACGCGAAGCAGGTTACTATCCGCAAGGAAAGAAAAATCGGTCCTAACGAGCCGTGTCCGTGCGGCAGCGGCCTGAAGTACAAGAAGTGCCACGGTGCGCCGGGCAGAAGCCTTGACGAGCTGAATGAGGACTAATTGTTGAACAAATGAATCAAGAGCCGGAGATTTTCTCCGGCTCTTTTGTTGTGCGGTGAATTATACTATCAAGTGCAACAGTAATAAAAGTTGAAAACTCATACAGAAC
>CALGGQ010000242.1 GCA_937915775.1 uncultured Clostridia bacterium
CACCTCGTCGCCAACCTTCTCCGCTGCCTTCTGAGGAAGAACGTCCGATTTCCTTGATGCCTTTCGGTAGGTATAATAGTGCCGCTTAGAATTCCGCTTTCTGAGGTCGGCACTGCTGACAGGCATCTTGGTTGGTTTTGCCATTAAAATAATAACCTCCTAAAAATAATTATTTTTCCGTAAATACAAGTACTATCTATAATAAGATATTCTAACCGTAATGTCAAGTTACAATTCCATTATTGATTATTTGCTGCCAACGTGGTAAAATATGCAGCAGGGTGGAAAATTATGAAGCATGTGGATATTTACACAGACGGCGCGTGCAGCGGCAACCCCGGTCCCGGCGGTTGGGGCGCCGTGCTGGTTTATAACGGAACAGAGAAAGAAATCAGCGGCGGCGATAAGATGACAACGAATAACCGTATGGAGCTGAGCGCGGTCATTGAAGCGCTGCAGGCACTCAAGGAGCCGTGCGAGGTTACGCTGACAACGGATTCCAAATATGTCTGCGACGCGATTAATCAGAAATGGGTTTATTCATGGAAAAATAACGGCTGGAAAAAGCCCGATAAAAAGCCGGCGCTGAATGTTGATTTATGGGAGAAGCTGCTTCCCCTTTTAGAAGAACATCAGGTTACCTTTGTCTGGGTAAAGGGTCATGCCGGACACCCGTATAACGAACGCTGCGACGCAATTGCCGTCAATTACTACAAACAGTTTCAGACATAAAAAAAGAGAATGGCACGCGCCATTCTCTTTTTGTTTTACTGTCATACCGTTTCCCACATATGAACGGAAACACCGTTATTGCTCTGATATTCCAGCAGCGTCTTTTTATTGTTGCTGTCCGCCAGTTTTTCATAAACAGCAGCATATTTTTCATCATATGCCTCATTATCAACCGTGTTGCCCTTCTTGTCCTTATAGGTTTTCTCCAGGCTCTTGCCGGTTACATAAATACAGTTATTGGAGCAATCGGCAATCAGGAAGGAACCGCCTTTGAAATCAGTCAGCGCCAGTTTAGCAGCTTCACCGTAATCATTGACAACGGAGGCATAGCAATTTCCCTTGCTGCCCTCATCAATGCCGGAACCGAACGTATAAACGGGATAATCGAAATTCCATGTAGCAGTGAAGATGGAATCGCTCTGCTCATTACCGCCGCCGAAGATAATCTGCGTGCCGCCGTCGTACATCTTTTCCGCCACAGCTGCATAACGGTCTACCATTGTAAACGTGGTATGATAGCAATATTCATTTTCCATCGCAATGCCGGTGGAATTGCCCTCTGCATCAGCGTTTTCCCATTTGTAGAACATCTTGCCGTCCTCGGGCGGATCGGAAACGAGCTTCACCGTTTCACCGGCTACATAAGCACCGGAGCCGGTTCCATTTTCCACGGTTACATTAAACGTCGGCATCTCAGCTTCTGTGTGATAAGGCGTTAAAACCAACGGCTTTTCGCCGACTGAAACAGAGATGCCCTGTGATTTCACATTGTCAATGGCATCTTCTGCAGAGCATTCCCAGTGGTCAAACACCCAGCCGTCCGCAGCCGGCGGCGCTTCAACCCATATTTTTGAATTCACGGGTGCATTGATAACCTCATATGAGGCGGAAACATTGAAATTGTAAAGAACGGTTACGGGAACCGTTTGCGTATCTCTCCAGACGGCGGTAATCGTGCAGTCGCAATCGCCGACCAGCAGATTCATGGAGGCGTCCTTTTTCGAGGAGATATTGACCTTTTTATCCTTAACGCCCTTGGTATCGCTCTTGACCTCCCAATGGTCAAATATCTTTCCCTCGGGAGCGGGGTTCGCGGTAATCGTGACGTTTTCACCCTCGGCATACACGCCGGTGCCGATACCGTCAACAACCTTTACAACAAAGGTTTCCTCTTTCGCCTCCGCCCTGTCAATATATACGGGCTTAATATTAATGCCGTAATCATAGTCAAGCAAAGGTGCGTCGTAGACAGCATAATCAAGAATAACGGGAGCGCCGTTTTCATCCGCAGCATAGGAAACGCCGCTGAGATAGCCCTTGCCGTACTGCTCTGATTTTTCATTTGATGCGCCAAAATAACCGAGCTTTGTGAAGCCGCCTTTCACCGCCGCATAGCCGGCGAGGAAGCCTGCCTGCTGATAATCAAAACGCACGCTCATCACATTCGGCTGCTGACGGAAAATATTCTCGTTTCTGGCATGCGGCTGCGCATCCAGCAAGACGAATTGAACATCCCGGTAGGTCGGCGCGATTTCATAGCAGGATACGGCAAACGCCTCACCGGGCATCACAATCTGCTTAGCACCGTTCTGCACGGCAAGGTCAACATAATTGGCTATGGTATCAACAGACAACGTGCCGTCTGCATCGAGCCCGGGCTGATAATAGCGATAAGTCATTGAATGCGCCTCGGCATAGTTCTTGACGCCGTTCCACGCACTCTGATTATAGCCGCCATCCGTCACGGGAGCGCCATCCGTAATCAGTACAATCTCAAATGCGGTATCCGCTTTCTTCGCGCAACCGCCAAGAAAAATTGCCGCGGAAAACGCCAGCAGTACTGCCATTAACAATGAAATGAGTTTTTTCATAAACTGCTTCCTCCAAAGAGAAAATATCACCTATTCATCATAACAAATTATTTTTGGTAATGCAATACTTTTAATTGATTTATTCGCCTTGAACATATATAATAGCGTTGAGGTGATACGATGCTGAACAATCAGGTAAACGCTGTCAGAAGATTAACGGATTTTGTACCGGAAATCGGAATTGTGCTCGGCAGCGGCTTAGGTGCTTTGGCAGACAAAACGGAAATCGTCTGCAAAATCGGGTACGAAGAAATTGAGGGAATGCCTGTTTCCACAGCGCCTTCGCACGAGGGCTGCTTCATTTTCGGCTGGCTTGGCGGCAAGCGCGTTGTGATGATGAAGGGCAGGCTGCATTTATATGAGGGCTATACGCCGCAGCAGGTTGTGATGCCGATACGGCTGATGAAAGCACTCGGCGCTTCCACTGTCATACTGACAAATGCTGCCGGCGGCATTAACAGGAGCTTTCAGGTCGGTGATTTAATGCTGATAAAAGACCATATTTCCTGTTTTGTACCCTCTCCGCTGATAGGCAGAAACGACGATACCGTCGGCACGCGCTTTCCCGATATGAGCAATGCGTTTGACAGAGAGCTGCGCACGATGATTAAACAGGTTGCCGCCGCCAATCAGATTCCGCTGAAGGAAGGCGTTTATGCCCAGCTGACGGGACCGCAGTTTGAATCCCCCGCCGAAATTAAACTTCTTTCAACGCTCGGGGCTGACGCCGTCGGTATGAGCACGGTGATAGAAAGTATTGCCGCGGGTCACTGTGGGCTGAAGGTCTGCGGTGTTTCGCTGATTACCAACCTTGCCTGCGGGCTGCTGGACAAGCCGCTCTCAGGCGAAGAAGTGAACGAAGCGGCAGGCATTGCAGCGCCGCGCTTTGAAAAGCTGATTACGGAAATAATTAGGAACATCTAATGGAAAATATCAAATACGAAAACGGCGTACTGTATCTCCTTGACCAGACGCAGCTGCCGAATGAAGAAAGCTATCTCACGCCGAAAACAAAGGAAGAATACTTCTTTGCCATCAAATCGCTACAGGTCAGAGGCGCGCCGGCTATCGGCATTTTTGCCGCATACGCGATGGCGCTGCTGGACGGCGATAAAGAAGAACTAAAGCGTTATCTTGACAGCGCACGCCCGACAGCCGTCAATCTTTCTTGGGCGACAGGCAGAATGCTAAAGGCATACCAAGACGGCAAATCGCTGATAGATGAAGCCATTGCCATTCACGAAGAGGACAAGGCAATGTGCCGCAAAATCAGCGAATACGGTCTTTCCCTGCTGCATGACGGCGACGGCATTTTAACGCACTGCAACGCCGGTGCGCTTGCTACCAGTGCTTACGGAACAGGGCTTGGTCCCCTACTGCTCGGCAAGGAAAAAGGCTACACGTTCCACGTCTATACCGACGAAACAAGACCGCTGCTGCAAGGCGCACGTCTGACCTCCTACGAGCTGGAAAAAGCCGGCGTTGACGTCACGCTGATATGCGACAATATGGCAAGCCTTGTGATGAAGCAAGGCAAAATTAACGCCGTGCTCGTGGGGGCAGACAGAATTGCCGCCAACGGCGATACGGCGAATAAAATCGGCACAAGCGGCGTAGCAGTACTCGCAAAATACTACGGCATCCCCTTCTACGTGCTGGCGCCGTATTCCACGATTGATTACAGCTGCAAAACAGGCGATGACATCGTGATTGAGGAGCGAGAAGCGGACGAAATCAAATCGCTGTATTTTGAAAAGCCGACTGCCCTACCCGAAACCAAATGCTTTAACCCTGCCTTTGACGTGACGGACAGTGAACTGATTACCGCCATCATTACGGACAAGGGCATTATCCGCGCACCGTACTGCGAAAACCTGAAGAAGATACGATGATAAAATTT
>CALGGQ010000243.1 GCA_937915775.1 uncultured Clostridia bacterium
GCTCTTCCGATCTGGTCAACATTGTTTACCTCGGCAACGGGCCGGAGGAAAACTATGTTGACCGCGCAAACGCTGCCAAGGTCGGACTGTACAGCACGACGGTTTCCGATTTGTGGGTGAATTACCTCAAGCCGCAGGAATGCGGCAACAGAACGGGCGTCCGATACGCGACCCTTATCGGCGAAAAGAAGGCGTTTACGCTGATTGCAGAGCCGGTGATGGAGCTGAACGCCTGCCACTGGCTGCCCAAAGAGGTGGAAAATACCTGGCACAACAAGGATTTACCGCCCGTTACCAAAACGGTGGTGCGCTGTATTGCACGCCAGCAGGGTGTCGGCGGGTACGACAGCTGGGGCGCGCATGTCAACGAGAAATATAAGAACAAAACCGATAAGACCTACCGCCTGAAATTCCAGCTGCGGTATTCATAAAAATTTATAATTTTTTGTCTTGACTTTTAGAGTTAAGGGTACTATAGTTACTGTTACATATAATGTGACGAGAGGAAACAGCTATGTCTTTGAAAGAAACGGCTGCCGGCTTTGCGATTAAGCAGGCGGTCAAATATGCCAGAAAAGATTTTGATAAAAACGCGCCGCGTATTCTCAGCCTTGTGGAAGCGGCGGACAGAAAAAAGGTCAACAGAACTGCTTACGCCGGTCTGCACGAAGCGTTGAACGACCCCAATAATAACTGGATGCAGTTTGCGCGCCGTCTGATTTGCGATACGGACGAGGGCGTGCTGAACAAGTTCATTCCCGCCGCTATCAATGTGGCGATTAACAGCTACGATGTGCGTATGGCGGCGATTGAAAAGTACGGCTGCAACGTGCCGTGGGCGATTCTGATGGACCCGACGGCTGCCTGCAACCTGAAATGCACCGGCTGCTGGGCGGCGGAATACGGCCACAGCTCCTCTCTGAGCTATGACGATCTGGCTCGCATTATCCGCCAGGCGAAGGAGCTTGGCACCTATATGTTCCTGTACACCGGCGGCGAGCCGACGATGCGCAGAAACGACTTAATGCGCCTGTGCCGTGAAAACCCGGATTGCGTATTTATGAGCTTCACGAACGGAACGCTGATTGACGATTCCTTTGCCGATGAAATCCGCGAGGTCGGCAACTTCTTCCCGGCATTCTCCATTGAGGGCTATGAGGAGGAAAACGATTTCCGCCGCGGCGAGGGTACGTTCAAGCGTTGCACCGCTGCCATGAAGCGTCTGAAGGACAGGGGCGTGCCGTTTGGCGCTTCGCTGTGCTACACCAGCAAGAATACCGAGCTGCTTGCGTCCGATGAATATATGGACTGGCTGATTGAGCAGGGCGTGATGTTCGCCTGGTACTTCACCTATATGCCGACAGGCAACGGTGCCGTCACCGAGCTGATGGTATCGCCCGAGCAGCGTGCGCTGATGTACAAAAAGATGCACGAATGGCGTAGCACGAAGGCGATTTTCGCCCTCGATTTCTGGAACGACGGCGAGTACGTTCAGGGCTGTATTGCCGGCGGCAGACATTATTTCCACATTAACTCCAACGGCGACTGCGAGCCGTGCGCCTTTGTTCACTATTCCAACGTGAACATCAAGGAAAAATCCGTGCTGGAGGCGCTGCAGAGCCCGCTGTTTATGGCGTATAAGCGCAACCAGCCGTTCTCCAACAATATGCTGCGTCCCTGCCCGGTGCTGGATAACCCCGGCGCTATCTCCAAAATGGTGGCGGAGACGGGCGCGTATTCCACCGAGATGGAGCATCCTGAAAGCGCCAACGCGCTGTTTGATAAAACCATCGAGGCTGCCAAGGCGTGGAAGGTCAAGGCGGATGAGCTGTTTGACCGCAACGAGTACATCGCCAAGCACGTCAAGGATGAGAATATGTACAACTTTGAAAAGCCGGACGAGGAAAGAGAATTTTCCGAATTTGAAAAAACGGAAGCATAATTTTTTCACCGAAAAGGGGGCATTCTTTGAAAGAATGCCCTTTAAAGCCATTTATATCATCTTTTCAATGTGAGGAACCATGAACACACCGATTTTAATTGCCATGATTGTTCTCGTGCTGTTTTCCGCCTTCTTTTCCAGTGCGGAAACGGCGTTTTCATCGCTCAACAAGGTCAAGCTGAAGGCGATGCTCGAGGGCGGCAAAAACGATAAGAAAATTACGGCTGCGCTGAAGCTGGCGGAGAATTACGATATGGTGCTCTCCACCATTTTAATCGGCAACAACCTTGTGAATATCGGCTCCACCGCGCTGGCGACGCTGTTTTTTACGGGGCTGCTGGGCGATAATACGGACCTCGGCGCCACGGTTTCCACCGCGGTGATGACGGTGGTCGTGCTGATGTTCGGCGAGGTCACGCCAAAAACGCTTGCCAAGGAGCGCGCGGAGCAGTACGCCATCGCCGTGACGCCGTTGATCCGCTTTTTTGTAATTCTCTTTTATCCCGTCAACCTGTTTTTCCGCGCTTGGCGCAACCTGCTTAACCGCATTTTCAAGATTGAGAACACGGACACCGTGACGGAAGCCGAGCTGAAAACGTATGTCAGCGAAGCGCATTCCGGCGGCGAAATTGATGAAAACGAAAGCGAGCTGATTCGCTCCTCCATTGAATTTGACGATTTGTACGTCAGCGATATTCTGACGCCGCGCGTTGACGTGGAGGCGGTCGACAAATATGAAAAGCTCTCCGACATTGAAAAGGTGTTTAAGGAGACGAATTATTCCCGTCTGCCCGTGTATATCGGCGATATTGATCATATCGTCGGCGTGATTCATCACCGCGATTTTGAAGCGGCACGCGAACGCGGGCTCAAATCCCTGCGCACGATTTTAAAGCCGGTGCCGACCATCAGCCCGGATACCAAGATTTCCAAGGCGATGCGGATTTTGCAGAAGAATAAAATGCACCTTGCCGTCGTCGTGGATGAGTTCGGCGGCACCGAGGGTATCGTCACGCTGGAGGATATTATTGAGGAGCTTGTCGGCGAAAT
>CALGGQ010000244.1 GCA_937915775.1 uncultured Clostridia bacterium
GGCCATCAGGGCGAAGGTCTGCTTGTCGATACCGGCGGTATTGAGCCGAAGAGCGACGACGTGATTCTCTCGCAGATGCGCGTACAGGCGGAAACGGCGATTGAAACAGCGGACGTTATTATCTTTGTATGCGACCTCAGAAGCGGCGTTGTTTCCAGCGATGAGGAAGTGGCTTCCATGCTGCTGAAAAGCGGTAAGCCCATCGTGCTGTGCGTCAATAAATGCGATACCATTGGTGCACCGGAGCCTGAATTTTATGAATTTTATAATTTAGGGCTGGGCGACCCGATTGCCGTCTCCTCCGTTCACGGTCACGGCACCGGCGATTTGTTGGACGAGGTGATCAAATACTTCCCGGAGGACAGCGAAGAAGAGGAAGAGGACGACGAGATTATCAACGTTGCCATAATCGGCAAACCGAACGTCGGCAAATCCTCCCTGGTCAATAAAATCAGCGGCACCAACCGTGCTATTGTGTCCGATATTGCCGGTACCACGCGCGATACGACGGATACCTATCTCGAAAACGAGTACGGCAAGTTCAATTTTATTGATACCGCCGGTTTACGCCGCAAAAGTCGTATCGTTGACGATATTGAAAAGTACAGCATCATCCGCGCCAGAATGGCGGTAGAACGCGCCAATGTCTGTGTGATTATGATTGACGCCGTTGAGGGCTTTACGGAGCAAGACAGCAAGGTCGCCGGTATTGCGATGGAGCAGGGGAAGGCTTGCATCATTTGCGTGAATAAGTGGGATGCTATCGAGAAAGACGGCAACACGATGAAGGAATTCCGCGAAAAGCTTGCCGTTGATTTTTCCTTCATTTCCTATGCACCGATTTTGTTCATTTCTGCGAAAACAGGACAGCGCATTGATAAACTCTATGAGATGATTGTGCTTGTTCATTCACACAATTCTATGCGTATCTCAACCGGCAGACTTAACGAGGTGCTGGCAACGGCAACGGCAAGAGTACAGCCGCCGACGGATAAGGGCAGAAGGTTGAAGATTTATTATATGACGCAGGCGTCAACCCGTCCGCCGACATTTGTATTCTTTGTCAACCGTGCGGATTTGTTCCATTTCTCTTATCAGCGCTATCTGGAAAACCAGCTGCGTGATATTTTTGGACTGGACGGCACCCCTGTCCGCTTCATCATCCGCGAGCGCGGCGAAGGCAAAAAGTAAGCACTGTAAAGACCGATTTCGTATCGGTCTTTTTTGTTGACTGTAAAATAATATAGTGATAAAATATATATGTAAGAAGTATTCACTAACAAATAATTAGGAGTAGAAAAATGAAACGGCTTTTATCTTTCTTGTTGTCTCTCTTGTTACTCCTCGGCTCGGTAAGCACCGGCTTTTGCGCCTTTGCCGAGGAGGAGATTTCCGATGATTGGCGCGTTCAATATACAGAACAAGAGGCTTATGAAAAGGGCTTTGACTTTTACAGAGCCTGGTATATTGCCAACAAAGGTCACTATAACGATATGAAAAGCGAATATACGCCGATCTATCGCAGCGTTATCAATGATAAGCGCTATAATTCCGCCTATATGAACGAGGTCAATATGTGGCGAATGCTGACCTTTAATTTTAATGAGCTCGGTGCTCACAGTGAAAAAGAGAATGCCTATACGGAATCCCTGCTGTTCAATCTGTTATATGACGCTAACAGCTCCTCCTTCTATCCGGATATGAATTCGTATACCTCCTCTTTGACGAATTTTACGAACCTTACCTCACAGGTGCAATCGGTTATAGATAACCTCGGCTTTTCGGCATTAAAAAAGCTGATGGAGGAGTTTGACGATGTGGCAACATCAACGCCTTGGTCGCAGGTAGACTATACCGAAATGATGCGCTTTTCACAGGATATCTCTGAGTTCAGTGCATTTTTAGAGCATTTTTCCAATATCAGTAAATATCTCGGCGCTGTGGAAACCTTTGGCGAATGGGCGGAAAAAATGACCAAAACGGCCTATCTGGTCGGCTACGATCAGGATATGAGCTATATTCTTTCCCAGATGTCTGACTGGACAGGTAATTCCGCTTTAAAATCAGCGATGAGTAATTTTTCTACCT
>CALGGQ010000245.1 GCA_937915775.1 uncultured Clostridia bacterium
ACTCTTTCCCTACACGACGCTCTTCCGATCTGCATTGGCTATATAATTTACCGATTTGCTCATTACATTGCTGTCGAGACCTTCCTCATATAGAACTACATCCGGTTTTATCGGTCCACCGCATTTATCACATTTGGGAACGCCTTCACTGTTTATAATGTAATCAACATCAAATGATTTTTGACAGGATTCGCAGTAGTTACGAAGTACGCTTCCGTGAAGTTCAAGAACTTCGCGGCTTCCGGCTGCCTGATGAAGTCCGTCGATGTTTTGTGTTACAACCGCTTTCAGCTTGCCCGCCTTCTCAAGCTCCGCAAGCTTTAAATGGGCTTTGTTTGGTTGAACTCCCTTTATTATGAGCTTATCTTTGTAGAACCTGTAAAATTCATCCGGCTTCTGCCTGTAAAAAGTATGCGACAATATGGTCTCCGGAGGATAGTCATACTTCTGGTTGTAGAGCCCGTCGACACTTCTGAAATCGGGAATGCCGCTTTCCGTTGACACACCGGCACCGCCGAAAAAGACAATTTTTTCGGAAGCATCAATGATTTCCTGTAAGGTCATGGTATCACCTAAAAATTCATATTGTTCCAGCCCCAATGGTCACATTCACTGTATTTAACATAGACACGGGAAGCCGGCACACCAAGATATTTCTCCGCAACGGCGCAGAGACGCTTGGTCAGATCATCATAGGCGGCGTCGGAAGCACTTCCGAAAATCGACACCTCAAACATCGCGCAATCAGCACCGTCACCCTTGAAATACATCGCAGACGGCGCATCAATATTGATCATCAGCCACCCTTCGCTTTTGCCGGGTATAGCAGTGATGGCTCTGCCGAGCTCTGCTTTTATCTGATCCTTTGTTTCATTTACCAGCGTGGAATTGGTTTTGACATTAATAAACGGCATTATATTAACTCCTTCTGAATTGAACGTGGCGCCGGAAACGCCGCTTCCTACTTACTGTTTCTTTTGAGTATTTTGGTAATTTTAACAGCTATGCGAACTAAAAAGGAGTGCAGCAGTTTCTTTTGCTTGGCATTTTCGTCCTTTAGTTTTTTGAGCTGCTTGCGGAGCTTCTTGGTTTCCTGCTCGGCATTTTCCAGACGGCGTTCCAGGTTTGCCTGGTCGGCATCGCCCTGCGCTATTTGCGCCAGACGGCGACTGAGTGCCGTGTTCTCACTCATGGTTTTGCGCAGCTCGTCATTGATTGCCGCGTACGCCTTCTTTTCCTCTGTCAGCTGTTCCTTCGTTTTCGTCAGGCGGTTACGCTGGTCGGCAATCGTGGCGTTCTTGTACTGAGAATAGAGCGCCAGACGTTCCGCCTGTTCTTCCTTGGACACTGCCATAAACGGCTCCACAGGCTTGTCAAACGTAATGCCTGCCAGCACCTCATCATAGGTGGAAACACCGCCGTGATTGAAGATATGGTCAAGGTTATTTTTCTCGAGGAAAACAAGGAAATTATCAAAGTTCTTCGCGTTTATTTCGGTGAAGTTCGAATAATCCGCACGCTGATATAAATCCTCAATCGTCATCGATTCATCGTATTCATCAGCGGTCATATACGGAATGCCGTGGTAAGCGGCAAGCTCCTGAATTCTGGCGTCGGTCGCGAACACAAACGCCGGCGCGCCATTGACAGCGGCAGCAATGTTGCCGTGAATACGGTTGCCGATTGAAAAATCAACCGTTTTCATGAAATCAAACCACGAGGGCGCCGTTGTAAACATTCTGGCATGACCGGAAAGATACAGCTTTTTCATCTCGG